>NZ_JBHTSF010000028.1:0-78056 GCF_042795295.1 Streptomyces sp. NPDC056486 | reverse complement strand
AGTCGCGTCTGCCGATTCATCTGCCAGACGCGACTGCGGCTTCTTTGTGGTTGCTCGCGCAGTTCCCCGCGCCCCTAACGGGGCGCTACTACTTGGCGGCAGCCGCCAGCTTCAGCGCGTACTCGGGCCACCAGGCCCCCGCCTTGGGGCCACCCCGACACGTGCCGTCGGACTCACCAGGCCGCTTGACCCAGAGGTACGCATCCACCAGAGGATCACCCGTCTTCGTGGTGGGCGCCTCGCCCAACGCCCGGCCCGGCGGGTTGCACCAAGGATCCTTGCCCTTGTCATAAGGCCCATTGCCATTGCGTGCGGTGTCGATGACGAACGGCTTGTTGCCGATCTTCGCCGAGAGCTTCTTACCGAACTCCTTGCTGACCTCGGTGGTCTGGAAGTTCGAGACGTTCACCGAGAAGCCGTCGGCCTGCTCGACGCCCGACCACTTCAGGGGCTCCCAGAGCGAGTCGGGGTTCTTCCAGCCCGCGTTGCCCGCGTCCAGGTACACCTTGGTGTTCTTCAGGGACTTGAGCTTCTCGATGGCGCCCTTGAGAAGGTCGTACCGCTCCTCGTGGAACTCCTCCGGCGTGCAGTTGTCGACCATGTGGAGCACCGCGTCCGGCTCCAGGATGACCGTGGCGCCGCGGTCGCCGATGCCCTTGGCGACCTGGTCGATGAACTTCCTGTACTCGTTGCCGTCGGCCGCGCCGCCGCCCGAGTACTGACCGCAGTCACGGTGCGGGATGTTGTAGAGGACCAACAGGGCGTCCCTGTCGGCCTTCTGGGCGGCCTCGGTGAAGCCGCGTGCCTGATCCTCCGCGTTCTCCGGGATGATCCATTCGGGAACCGGCTGTTCGGCGATCTTGCGGATCAGTTCGGCGTCGTCCTTCTTGCCGTCCTTCTCGTACGAAGCGACCTGCTTGGCGGCGTTGCCCTCGGGGTTGACCCAGTACGGGTCGGAGCCCTTCGGCTGCTGTTTGACCGGCTGCCCCGACGAGTCCTTGCCGTCATCGGAGGAGCACCCCGACAGCAGCAGCGCCGCCCCCGCAAACGCCGCCGCAGCCTTCACCCCCCGGGCCACGATCCGATGACCGGGGCCGGTGTTTTTGTGGTACATCCACTCCCCCTTGGGTGCACTGTCCGATTTCTCAATCCTGACATACGCACTCCCGGCCCACGAGGCCCGCCCGCCCGCGACGGATACCTGTTGGTGAGCTGTTACAGCGCGGCGCCCGGGGGTAGGCGAGCAGGGCGCGGGGCGCAGCTCTTGGGGAGGAGACCATGCGGGATCACACCTCTGAATTACGACTGGCCCAAGTCCTGTTGGAGACCACGAACACCCTGGACGACGACTTCGACCCGGAGCGCTATCTGAGCCGGGTCGCGGGCCACACCGTGGAACTGCTCGACGCGTCCGCGGCCGGAGTCGTCTTCGACGGCGCGGGCGCACCCGCGGGGGCCGCCGGCGCCCACCCCCGTGAGCTGGCGCTCGCCCTGCTCGGGGCCCAACAGACCGGCGGGCCCTGCGTGGAGAGCCTCGGCACGGGGCGGCCCGTGCCTCCGGTACAGCTCACCGCGGCCGAACCTGCCCAGCGCTGGCCGGAGTTCACTCCGCTTGCCCTGCGCCATGGAATCGGAATGACGTACGCGGTACCGCTGCGACAGCGCAAGACCCTGCTCGGCGCGCTCAACGTCTTCATGCCCGAGACCTCCGGGGTCCCGCACATCAACGGGGAGTTGAACCTGGCCCAGGCGATCGCCGACGCGGCCGCGGTAGGTCTGCACAATCACCGCGCCTACACGGAGTACCGGATCCTCGCCACACAGCTCCAAGGCGCCCTGACCAGCCGCATACGCATTGAACAGGCCAAAGGCATACTCGCTGAGCGCTGGCACACTGGTGTGGATGAGGCCTTTGAGGCGCTGCGGCGGTACGCACGCAGAGAACGCCTGGTCATAGACCTGGTCGCCACGGAGGTGATCAAGGGGACGCTCAACGACTCGGTACTGCGCGGCAGTTGATCCGAATCTCTCCGAAGGTCATTCCGGAAACGCCACCACCTGCGATGATCACGGAGAGAAAGCGGATCACGACTTGGCGTCAATCGCCCCCTAGGCTCCAGCGCCCATCCGTTCTAGAGTCGTCCCAACGGCCCAAGCCCCCGGCCTGATCGTCCATCCCGCATTGCGGGGTTGGCCACCGAACCTCCCGCGCCGGCGCCGGGTTACTCCCGCAGCTCGTGCGCGCGCGGTCGAGGACCAGCCCGGTCGACGGCTCCGGGGGGAGCGGGCCGCCGACCGGGCCAGGTTGTCCTGACACAGGCAGGCGCACAGGCAGGCAGAGACAGGCACAGGCACAGGCACAGGCAGACAAAAGCAGACCCAGGCATACACAGGCATACGCAGCCGGACACGGGCAGACACGTACACCGTTGACAGTGTCCATGACCAACTGGGACTCTCCGGGACACAAGTACATACATCGAGACGACGGTTGACAGGAACCCGGTGCGATTCCGGAACGGTCCCGCCACTGTGACCGAACGCCCGCACGGCGTGCGGAAGTCAGGAACTGAGCTGTCGTACTCCTGCTTCGGGGCGTGGAAACCCCAGAAGGAGGCCCTTCGATATGTCACTGCACACCGCGGCACCGCACACCGACAGCGCGGCGGCCGACGCTGCCACCGTCCATACCCGCGACTGGCTCATCGCGTCCGCCGCGGTCATCATCGCGCTGATCGCGCTCTACGCCGTCTTCATCGACAACGGCTCACTGATCTCGGCGACCGGCAGCTATCTGCACGAGTTCGCGCACGACGGCAGGCACCTCTTCGGTGCCCCGTGCCACTGACCGGGGACGGACGCGGCACCATGCCACCCCCCTCGCCTCCCTCGTCCTCGTCCTCGTCCTCACCTGTCCTGCCCCTGCTCGGCCGGGGTCTCGTGGCGGGAGGAACGGCGGGCCTCACGGCCGGTCTCTTCTCCCTGCTCCTCGCCGAGCCGCTGATGGACCGGGCGATCCGCGCCGAGGAGAAACGAGCGGCGGCCCAGGAACACGCGCACGGTGCCGGGCAGTCCGCACAGCACCACGAGGAGCTGTTCACGCGCTCGACGCAGCACGCGGGCCTGGTGGTCACCGCGATCGTCGCCGGTCTGGCCATCGGCGCCCTCTTCGCGGTGGCGTACGCCCTGGTGCACCGCCGCGATCCGCGCGCGGACCCGTGGCCGCGCGCCCTGACCTTCGCGGGAGCGGCCTTCCTCGCCGTCTCCCTGCTTCCCGGTCTGCGCTACCCGGCGAACCCGCCGGGCGTCGGGGACGCGGGCACGGTCGGCGACCGTCAGGCGATGTGGCTCGCGTCGATCGTGATCGGCGTCCTCGGCATGATCCTCGTCCGGCAGGTGTACGTACGGCTGTCGGCCAGAACCGTCCCGGTGCGGCAGATCGCGGCGGCCCTCACGGTGGCCGCCGTCCTGGCCGTGCTCTTCCTGCTCCCGGACAACCCCGACCCGGTCCCGGTCGACGCGACGCTCCTATGGGATTTCCGCGTCCTCTCGGTCGCCTCGCAGGCCCTGTTGTGGGCCGTGTTCGCGGCGGTCTTCGGAGGCCTGGGCCTGCGGTCCTTCCGGGAGAGGGCCGCCGGGGGTGCCCCCATGGGCGCGAGCGCGGCGGGAGTGCCCTCGCGCCCGGGCGCCGCCCCCGGCGCAGGCCCTACGACCCCACGCCGGTGAGGTAGGCGGACACCACCACGTTCGCCGAGTAGGTCTTGGTCGCCCGGTCGAACGTGCCGCCGCAGGTGATCAGGCGGAGTTCGGCACGGCCCTCCTCGTGGGGGCCGTACGCCTTCTTCGCGTCGAAGCGGTCCCGGCTGAGGACTTGTACGTCGTCCACGGTGAACTCCGCGACCGAGCCGTCATCCCGGGTCACCCGGACCTTCTCGCCCGGGCGCACCGCGCTGAGGTCGTAGAAGACAGCGGGGCGTGTCTCGGTGTCGACGTGGCCCACGAACAGGGACGTGCCCGCCGCGCCGGGGCGCGTCCCGCCGCCGTACCAGCCGACGGAGCTCGCCTGCTCGAAGGGCGGCGGATCGATGGCGCCGTCCTGATCGAGCCCGCGGGTGATCACGGGCGCCTGCACCTTCAGCGAGGGGACTTCGACGCGCTGCGGCTTCGCGGCGCCCAACGGCTCGTGCGCGTCCGGGAGTTCGACACCGAACGGACGGCCCACCGCGGCGACGTCACCGTTCGTGGGCTCCGAGACACCGCCGCGTACGTCGGTGATGTCGCTGCCCCACAGCCAGAGCCCTACGAGCAGCAGCGCCCAGGCGACCCCGGTGAGGAATCGCCCGTGCCCAGCCGGCTTCTCATGGCCCGACATCTCGGTCGTCGCCCGTCACTCGGAGCGGCGTCGGCGGACACTGCGGAACGCCACGGCCACGGCCGCAACCCCGGCGAGCACCAGGCCGATCACCGCGTGCCGGGTGCCGGGGCCCGCCTCCTGGGCGTGCGCGGCCAGCTGCGCGGTGCCGCCGCCACCCGCGTGGACCGGCGAGACGGGGGTGGTGTGGTGCTGGACGACCTCCACGGAGCCCGCGCGCTGGTGGGGGTGGCCGTCGCAGTCGACGGTGATCTCGTACGAGCCGGAGACGCCGTTCCGGATCGTGGCGGAGCCGTTCAGCGAGTACTTGTCGCCGTCCCTGCCGGTGAGCTTCGCGTCCCCGTCGAACGCCCCGGACCCCGCGGACCCGGTCGTACCGTCACAGCCCGTGACGCTGATCTCCACTTTGGCCCCGGCCGCGGCGCTGGACGGGGAGACCGTGGCATGCACTTTTCCCTCGTCATGGGCGTACGCGGGTGCGGTGGCTGCGACGGGAAGCGTGGCGAGGACAGCCGCCCCGGCTATACCAGCGATGCCACGCAGGGTGAGTGGACCTCTACGCATCGTGAACCTCCTGTTTCGAGGTTCACGCGCGGCGGCACGTCACGCCTCCCGTGTGCGGCAAACGGGTGGTGCTGCGGAGGCGGTCAGACGCGGTCGACCAGGTCAGCGATGGAGTCCACGACGTTGGAAGGCCGGAACGGGTACTGGTCGATGTCATCGCGGGTGGTCAGGCCCGTGAGGACCAGGAAGGTCTCCATTCCCGCCTCGAGACCGGCGAGGACATCCGTGTCCATGCGGTCGCCGATCATCGCGCTGGTCTCGGAGTGCGCCCCGATGGCGTTGAGCCCGGTCCGCATCATCAGGGGATTCGGCTTGCCCGCGAAGTACGGGGTCCGCTTCGTGGCCTTGGTGATCAGCGCGGCGACGGCGCCCGTTGCGGGGAGCGGTCCCTCCGTGGAGGGCCCGGTCTCGTCCGGGTTCGTGCAGATGAAACGAGCCCCGCCGTTGATGAGCCGTACGGCCTTGGTCATGGCCTCGAAGGAGTACGTACGGGTCTCGCCGAGCACCACGTAGTCCGGGTCGTGGTCGGTCAGGACGTACCCGATGTCGTGCAGGGCGGTGGTGAGCCCCGCCTCGCCGATCACGTACGCCGTGCCGCCGGGCCGCTGGTCGTCAAGGAACTTCGCGGTGGCGAGCGCCGAGGTCCAGATGTTCTCGACGGGCACTTCGAGGCCCATGCGGGTGAGGCGGGCCTGGAGGTCGCGGGCGGTGTAGATCGAGTTGTTCGTCAGGACCAGGAAGGGCTTCCCGGACTCCCGGAGCCTCTTGATGAAGGCGTCGGCGCCGGGAATCGGCACGCCCTCGTGGATGAGCACGCCGTCCATGTCGGTGAGCCACGATTCGATGGGCTTGCGCTCTGCCATGGGGTGCACTCCTGCGGTCTGCGATGAGCGGGTGAGCTGAGAGGCGCCGGGACAGCTCTGTGCCGACGGCCCTCAGCCTAATCAGGATGCGGTGATCGTGAACCCCTCGATCACTCCTCGATCACTCCTCGATCGTCGGTCAGCTTCCCGTGGCCGACTTCCAGTCCTCGACGTACGTCTGGAGGTTCTTGGAGATGTCGGACCAGTCGGGCTCGAAGATCTCGACCCCGTCGATGATTCCGTCGAGCTCGACCGCGTTGGCGTCGGTGGCCTTGATGTCCTTGCGCGCGGCGAAGCCGCCGCCGATCTCGCTGACCTGCTGCTGGGCCTTCTGGCTGAGCAGATAGTCGAGGAACTTCTTGGCGTTGGCGGAGTGCGGGGCCTTGTTGACCAGGCCTGCCGCGTAGGGCAGGGCGAAGGTGGTGGGCTTGCCGCCCTCCTTCTCGGGGAACCAGATGCCGAGGTTCGGCATGTCCTTGGACTGGGCGTGGTTCATCTGGACGTCGCCGTTGGCGGCGAGGAGTTCGCCCTTGTCGACCTTGGGCGCGAGCTTGCCGGTGGAGGCGGACGGGCCGACGTTGTTCGTCTGCAGCTTCTTCAAGTAATCCATGGCGGGCTTCTTGCCGCCGAAGTCGTGCATCGCCTTGATGAGCACGGCGGTGCCGTCACCCGCGACGCCGGGCGTGGAGTACTGGACCTTGTCCTTGTACGAGGCGTCGGTGAGGTCCTCCCACGTCTTGGGCGCCTTGCCGCCGCTGAGTTCCTTCTTGTTGTAGATGAAGCCGAAGTAGTTGTTCACGACGGAGGTCCACTTGCCGTCGGTGGCCTTGTCGGCGCCGTCGACCTGAGCGGAGCCCTCGGGCTTGTAGGCCTGGAGCAGGCCCTTCTCGTCGGCCTGCTGGATGAACGGCGGCAGGGTGATGATGACGTCGGCCTGCGTGTTGGACTTCTCGCGGACGGCGCGCTGCACCATCTCGCCGGAGCCGCCCTCGACGTAGTTCACCTTGATGCCGGTCTTCTTCTCGAAGTCCTTGAAGACCCGGTCGTACCAGCCGTCGCCGTTCTCGCCCTTGAGGCCGTCGGCGCTGTAGACGGTGACCTCCTTCGCGTCGGACGCGGAGGAGTCGCCGCCGCACGCGGTGAGGGAGCCCGCGAGGACGAGGCCGCCGGAGAGGGCGGCGAGCGTTCTGGTGTGAGTGGTGCGAGAGGACATGACGTTCGTACTCCTTGAGGAAGTCAGCGGAAGTCAGGGGAAGTCAGCGGTAGGAGGCGCGGGTGCGGATGCGGGAGACGCCGAAGAGGACGAGCAGCGTCGCCGCCATCAGGACCACGGCGACGGCCGCACCGGTGAAGAGGGAGCCGCGGTCGGTGGCCGCGTAGATCTGCACGGGAAGCGGCATCCAGTCCGGCGGGTAGAGCATCATCGTGGCGCTCAACTCGCCCATGGAGAGCGCGAAGCAGAGGCCCGCGGCCGCGGTGAGCGACGGCAGCAGGAGCGGCAGCTTCACCTTCCACAGGACGTACGAGGGCCGGGCTCCGAGCGATGCGGCGGCCTGTTCGTACGCCGGGTCGAGTCGGACGATGGCAGCCGAGACCGACTGGTGGGCGAACGCGGTGACAAGAATGGTGTGCGCGAGGATCACGATCCAACGCGTGCCGTTGAGGATCATCGGCGGCTTGCTGAACGCGACGAGGATCGCGAGCCCGACGACGACGGAGGGTACGGCCACCGGCAGCATGAAGAGGGTGTCGAGTACGCGCTTGGCTCCCCTCTTCAGCGAGGCTGCGGCGAGCGCGGCCCAGGACCCGACGGTCAGCGCGAGCAGGCTGGCGGTGACGGCGGTGACCAGGCTGGTGGTGAGCGCGTCGAGCGAATCCCCGCGGGTGGCGGACGCGTAGTGCTCCGTGGTGAATCCGGAGGGGAAAGCGCCGGACCAGTGCGAGGAGAACGAGGCGGCCAGGATCACCAGAAGGGGAAGCGCGAAGAGAGGCAGGAAGAAGACGAAGAAGAGAGCCCAGGTGGCCCACTTCCCCTTGCGGCTATGCACCAACACGGCGGCTCACCACCCGGTAGAGGCTGTAAAGGCCCACGGAAATCGCGATGTTGACCACGGCGACGACACAGGCGGCCGGATAGTCGGACTCGAGAATGGCCTTGCTGTAGACGAGCATGGGGAGGGTCGTGACCCCCTTGGCGCCGGTGAAGAGGACGATCCCGAATTCGTTCAGACACATGACGAGTACGAGGCTGCCGCCCGCGGCGAGAGCGGGCAGCGCCTCGGGCAGGATGACCCGCCGGATGATGCGTCCCGGCTTCGCCCCGAGGCTCGACGCGACTTCCAGCTGCGCGGTGTCGATCTGCGAGAACGCGGCGAGCAGGGGGCGCATCACGAAGGGCGTGAAGTACGTGATCTCGGCGAGGAGAACGCCCCACGGGGTAGTGAGGAATTGGAACGGCCCCTCGGCGGCGCCGGTCGCGTCCGTCCACATTCCGTTGGCCATGCCCTTGGTGCCGTAGATGAACAGCAGGGCGAGGGTGATGAGGAAGGACGGAAAGGAGAGAAAGACGTCGATGAACCTGGCGACGGCTTTCCCTCCCGGGAACGGCACGAAGGCGATGATCAGCGCGAGCGCGAACCCGAGCACGAGACACCCGAGCGTGGCCCCGACGGCCAGCCACACGGTGGTGCCGAGGGCCTCCCGGAACGCTTCGGACGCGAAGACGTCGGAGTAGGGCTTGAGGGAGGTCCCCCCGGTGTCGGGCTGCACGGACTGCTGGACGACGAGGGCGAGGGGGTAGAGGAAGACGAGGGCGAGGGCTGCGACGGGGGGCAGGGCCCACACGAACGCGGGCACTCGGCGCCGCTTCCGCGCCGGTCCGTCTTCCGGCGCTCCCTTGCCCAAGCGGCCCAACCGGCCAGCCCGCTCCTGCTGTGGGCAGGCGTTCCGCACGGCGGAACGGGTGGGCACAGCCTGCAACCCCGGTCCAGAGTCAAAGAGGCGTCCATCAGAGCTAGCCATCGTTCACACCACCAGACAGCAGCACCGCATCCTCGGGCGCGAAGTGCAGCGTGACCTCGTCACCGATACCCGGCGGGGTCCGAAGCTCCCGGAGGTCCGCTTTAACCCGCTGCCCGGCGACATCGACGTACAGCCGATGGGTGGCCCCCCGCCACTGCACCTCGGCGACTCGACCGGAAAGAGCATTGGGTCCATCCCCGAGGCCGACCAGATGCGGCCGCACGCACAACATGGCGGTGGCCCCCCGAGCCGCCTCCCCCGTATCGACCTTCAAATCCGCCCCGCCGAAGGCGACATCACCCGAACCCACCGTGACCGGAAGTAGATTCGCGTTACCCACAAAAGAAGCCGTGAACTCGGTCCGAGGCGCCCGATAAAGCTCCTGCGGAGTCCCGCAGTCCCGCAACCGCGCCTTGTCCATGACGGCGATCCGATCCGCCAGCGTCAAGGCCTCCACCTGGTCATGGGTGACGTACAAAATAGAGACATCGGGCAACTCCCGGTGCAGTCGGGCAAGTTCCCCCAGCATTCCCGACCGCAACTGCGCGTCCAACGCGGAAAGCGGCTCATCGAGCAGCAGCACCCCCGGCCGAATGGCCAACGCCCGCGCGATGGCGACCCGCTGCTGCTGCCCTCCGGAAAGCTCCCGGGGAAACCGCTTGGCGTACGAGGCCATCCCCGTCATTTCAAGCGCCTCGGCGACCCGCCCCGGAATCTCGGACTTGGCGACCTTCTGCGCCTTCATGCCGAAGGCGACATTGTCCGCGACCCGCATGTGCGGGAAGAGCGCGTACTGCTGGACGACCATCCCGATCCCCCGCTGGTGCGGCGGCAGCCCGGTGACATCGCGCTCCCCGATGAACACCCGCCCGGACGCGGGTCGCACGAACCCGGCGACGGCCCGCAGCGCGGTGGTCTTGCCCGAGCCCGACGGGCCGAGCAGGGCCATGACCTCGCCGGGCTCGACGGTCAGGTCGAACGAGTCGAGGACGGTGTTCTTGCCGTAGGCGACCGAGACGCTCTCGAAGCGAATGCCGCTGCGTACGCGCGTGGGGGTGGGGGTGGGGGTGGTGGTGGCGCCGGTCACTCGTCAACACCCCTGAGTATCGATGGGAGTTCGGTGACCGAGCCGAGTACATGCGTGGCCCCAGCCCCTCGCAGCGCCTCCGCGTCATGCGCCCCGGTGAGCACCCCGGCGACCACACCGGCCCCGGCCCGCACCCCGCTCTTCATGTCGTACGCCGTGTCGCCCACGACAGCGATCCGCCGGACGTCGTCCACCGCCCCCGTCCGCAGGAAGGCGCTGAGCACCATGTCCGGGTAGGGCCGCCCGCGACCACCCGCGTCGGCCGGGCACAGGGTCAGCTCGACCAGGTCCCGCCATCCCAGCGCATCCAGGATGGCGTCCTGCGTGACACGGGCGAACCCCGTGCTCAACACCACGGTCGAACCAGCCGACTTGAGCTCCTCGACTGCTTCCCGCGCACCGGGGATCGGCGCGATCAGACCCCCGTCGACCAGCTCCCCGTACGCCTTCTCGAAGGCCACGTTGACCTGCTGGGCAAGGGCCCCGTCGCCGAACAGATGCCGGAAGACGGAGATCTTGGACTCGCCCATGGTGGCGCGTACGTAGTCCAGCTTCTCGGCGTGGTCGGCGGAGCCCGGCTCGACGCCGAGTTCCCGCGCGGCGGCGGAGAAGGCCTTCTCCACGAGCCCGCCGTCCGCGACCGTCGTACCGGCCATGTCGAGGACGACAAGCCCACACCGCATGTCCAACTCCTGCCTCAATTCCCTCACCATCCCAACTTGTCGGCGGTCTTCTCCGCGATCGCGGGCGAGCACGTCATGCCGCGCCCGCCGGGCCCGGTGACCAGCCACACGCCGTCGCGCACCTGCTGGCGGTGCACGACGCGGGTGGTGTCGACGCACTGCGCGTACACCCCGGCCCAGCGCCGCTTGATCTTGGGCAGCGGGCGTCCCAGGAAGCCCTCGACGACCTCGGTGAGGTGGTCGTAGGGGTCTTCGAGGGTGTCGAAGGCGAAGGGGTGCTCGTACTCGTGGGTGTCGCCGATGGTCAGGCCGCCGTCCTTGCGCTGGACCATGAGCAGCTGCATCTTGTGCGCGGCGGCGGTCGGCGTCTGCGCCTGTCCGGCGTTGAGTGCGTCGAGGGCGTCCGACTTGTACGCCGGGTAGTAGCGGAAGCTGTCCGCGTCGGCGACGGAGGTGGTGAGCGCCTCTCCGAGGGGCTCGGTCTGCATCATCTGCAGGCGCACGCGGCGCACGGGCAGGTCGGGCCCGGCCAGCTCACGGACGAGACCGCCGAGCCAGGCACCGGTGGCGAGCACGACGACATCACCGGTGTGTACGTCACCGTGGTCGTCCCGCACCGCGCTCTCACCGACGACTTCGCGCACTTCACGGCCAGGCAGGAAGGTGTAGCGGGGCGACGCCGACAAGGCCTCACGGAGGCGTAGTTGTGCGGTGCGAGGCTCCACGGCCGCGTCGCGCTCGCACCACAGACCGGCGACGAAGTCACCCCGCAGCGCCGGGTTGAGGGCGCGCGCCTCGGCGGCGTCGAGCAGCTTGTAGCCGCGGGCCGCCGCGTCGGGGCGGGCGAGGGCGGCCTCGGCGACCGCGCGCTCACGTTCGTTGCGTACGAGGGTGAGGGAGCCGTTGGCCCGGAAGCCGATGCCCTCCACCCTCGCGCCTATCTCCTCCCACAGCTCGCGGGCCCGCAGGGCGGTGTCCAGCTCCTCGCCTCCGGCGCGGCCGCTCACCCATATCTGCCCGAAGTTGCGCAGCGAGGCTCCACGGGCCTCGCTCTCGCGCTCGATCTGTACGACCTCGTGGCCGCGTTCCACTGCGTGCCAGGCGTGCATGGTTCCCACCACGCCGGCTCCTACGACGATGACTCTCACGGCGGCAACGCTCCTGGGGGAGGGTGACCCGCCGCGGTCCTGGCGGCAACGGGATGGTGAACGGCCACCCAAAGTTGGCCTAGACCCGTTATCTTCTCGTTATCAGACTGCAGGCGCTGCTGTGAGTTCAGGCGCCGCTGTTGCCCAGGTGCGTGGTGAAGGAGAACCGGTCACCCCGGTAGAGGGTGCGGACCCGCTCAAGGGGGTGCCCGGAGGCGTCCCGTGAGACGCGGTGGATCAGCAGCATGGGCAGCGCGGGAGGGGTGCCGATCAGGAGGGCCTCGCGGGGGGTGGCGAGAACGGTCTCGATGCGTTCGTCGGCGTCCCCGAAGGAGATGCCGAGCCGGTCGCGCAGGTAGGCGTAGAAGGAAGAGTCGGGCTCGAAGTCCCGGTCGAGGGCAGGGGCGCGGGCCACGGAGACGTACGTGCTCTCGAGCCCCACCCGCTCGTCGTCGGCGAGCAGCACGCGCTCCATGTGCCAGACGGGCTCGCCCTGTTCGACCCCGATCTCGGCGGCGAGGGCCTCGGGGGCGGGGAAGCGGTCGAGGGAGATCAGATTTCGCCCCGGGGTACGTCCTTGCCGCCGTACGCCTTCCGTGTAGCTCGCGAGGGACAGCGGCTGCTCCAGCTTGGGTCCCGCGACGACGGTGCCGCGCCCCTGCCTGCGCAGCCGCCCTTCGAGCAGCAGATCGCGCAGCGCCTGCCGCACGGTCTCCCGCGCGACCTCGTACCGCACGGCGAGATCACGCTCGGTGGGCAGCGTCTGCCCGTCCCCCAACTCCTCTATCAGGTCGGCGATTTTGGCCTTCACCGCGTAGTACTTCGGGATGCGGCCGTGCTCGGGGATGCCGGAACGGATGGGGGCGCCGGGGGCCTGGTCGAGCAGGTGCGCGGGAGGGTGCGGGGAGTTCGGGGAGTTCGGGTTGTCCACCCGGGGATGTTCGCAGACGTAGGTGAAGCCTGGTCGGGCGGCGCCCGACCAGGCCGTTGATCAAGCAGACGGGCCGTTGATCAGGCGGACGGGCCGTCGATCAGGCAGACGGGCCGTCGATCACGCGGACGGGCTGCGGAAGTAGTGCCCCTTGTCGAGATCCTCGATGAGTCCCGGCTGCGTCGGCTGCCACCCCAACAGCTCGCGGGTCAGCGCGCTGGAAGCAGGCTGGTCGGGCGCGAGGATGGCGGCCAGCCAGGAGAAGTGCCCTGCCGCGTCGTCCGGAGAGACGGAGACCACCGGCAGGTCCAGATGGCGGCCGATGACCTCGGCGATGTCGCGGATCGGTACGCCCTCGTCGGCGACGGCGTGCAGCATCGAGCCCGCCGGAGCCTTCTCCAGCGCGAGGCGGAACAGGCGCGCGGAATCGAGACGGTGCACGGCGGGCCAGCGGGAGGCCCCGTCGCCGATGTAGCCGGAGACGCCCTTGTCGCGGGCGATCTGGACCAGCATCGCGATGAAGCCGGTGTCCCCTTCTCCGTGGTTGGTCCGCGGGAGGCCGACCACGGAGGAGCGGACGCCCCGGGAGGCGAGGGAGAGCACCCACGCGGCGGTGGCGAGCCTGGCCTGCAGGCCCTCGGCGGCCGGGTCGGGATCGAGCCCGTCCCGTTCGGTCGCCACGCGTCCGGGCACATGGGGCGTCCCGGAGGCGATGACGAACGGCCGGTCGGACCCCGCGAGCGCCTCGCCCATCGCCTCGACGGCGCGCCGGTCAGCGCCGGTGGCGCCCTGAGGGTCCCCCGAGAAGGCGATGTCGTGCTTGAACGCGAGGTGGATCACGCCGTCCGCCGCGGCGGCCGCACTGCGCAGGGTGTCGAGATCATCAAGAGTGCCGCGGACCACGTCGGCCCCGGCCGCGGTGAGAGCGGCGGCGGAAGCGTCCGAGCGGGCGAGGCCGACGACCTGATGATCCGCGCCGATGAGATCCGGAACGACGGCGGAGCCGATCCAGCCGGAAGCGCCGGTGACGAAAACACGCATGAGAATCCTCCAAGCGACCGATGCAAGTGGTCGGCGCGAGTGACCGATGTCAGTGACCGATGTCAGTGAATGTCATCGACAGTACACCTGATGTCAGTCACTGTCATGGCATAGAATCATCGGCATGGGTCGATGGGAGCCGAACGCGCGCGGGCGCCTCGAACAGGCAGCTCTGGAGCTCTACAGCGAGCGGGGGTTCGAACAGACCACGGTGAAGGAGATCGCCAAGCTGGCGGGCCTCACGGAGCGCACGTTCTTCCGGCACTTCACCGACAAGCGCGAGGTCCTGTTCCCGGAGTCGAACCCCCTGCGGGACGTCCTCGTCGAGGCGCTCGACGGCGTCCCTGACTCCGAGCGGCCGATCGACGCCGTCGCCGCGGCTCTGGACACCATCGCCGAGCTGATGCGGGAGCGCCGCGAACTCGCCCGACAGCGCCAGGCCGTCATCGCGGCCAACGCGGAGCTCCAGGAACGCGAGCTGGTCAAACTCGCCTCGCTCGTATCGGCGCTCACCGTCGCGTTGAGGCGACGCGGAGTGGCGGACCCGGCGGCGGGTCTGGCCGCAGAGGCGGGGATCGCCGTCTTCAAGATCGCGTTCGAACGCTGGATCAGCGAGGCCGAGCAGCGGGACTTGTCGCACCTCATCCGCGATTCGCTCGACGAGCTCAAGGCTGTGACGGCGGGCAGGTTGTGACTAGCTGTGACCGCGGGCAGGTTGTGAGTACGGGCGGGCTGCGACCGCGGGCAGGCCGTGACGCCGGGTCGGCTATGACTCCGGGCAGGTGACGGCAGGCTCAACGCCGCCGGGCTGCGGCCCGCAGGCGTCGAGCCCCCACGAAGAGACCCCACCCCCCGGCGAAGAGAATTCCGGCGACGGCACTGACGCCGAGCAGGGCGCGGGGGCCTGTCGCGGCGAGTTCATCGGCGTACGAAGACCCTCCGCCGTCGGAGCGCTCAAGCCCTCCCCCGCCGCCGCTGCTGCCACCGCCGCCGTCGCTTCCGTCCCGCCCTCCGTCAGATTCGCTCTCGGCCCCGACATCGCCGGTGCCGCCTGCACCGCCCGTGCCGCCCGTGTCACCGAGGCCTTCGGCATTCTCGACGTCTTCGGTGTTTTCGGTGTTCTCGATGCCGAACGGATAGTCGTCGGACTCGCCCACCCAGTCGCCGTCGTCGGCACGGCGCTGGACGACGGCGGCGGAGACGACGGCGCGCTCGGAGCGGGCCTCGGAGGTGAAGGAGAGCCGCACCTTGACGGTGCGGGTCTTCCCCGCCTTGACCGTGAACCCGGGGAATCCGTCGTCGAAGACGCCGACGTTCTCGTCCCGGTCGGTCCGCTCGATCCCCACGGGACGCCAGCGTGTGCCGTCGTGGAACTCCAACTGGATGTGCCGGGGCCGCAGCTCGCGCTCCTTGTCGACGATGACGACGACGGGGTGGATGTTGCCGCAGCTGCCGGGGGTGGTGTTGGCCAACTTGAGGGACCAGTTCCGGTAGCCGCCCCCGGCCTCGTAAGTGGCGGGCCCGCCCCGGATCCGCGTCCCGATGGGGAAACCTCCACCGTTGGGGGCGGAACAGACGGGGGGCTGGGCCGCCTGAGGCCGCTGCACGGGGTCCCCCATCGCAGCCGAGTCGCTCACCGGCGCCCCTTGCGCGGCAACCGCTGGCCCCACCGACCCCGCTGGCCCCACCCCGATCACCCCGGACGCGAGAACGGCGGCAGCGGCGGTGACGCCGGAGGCGAGAGAGCGGCGAAGTCGCATGCAGGGCCTTTGCTGAGCGCGGGGCGGGCGGGAGGGGGGGAGGAAGTGGAGGCGGGATCAGGGGCAGGGGCCGTAAGACACTGGTCGGCCGCGACCTTGCCACGCCCGCACGACCTCACTGGCCCCGCCACAGCCCCGTACCGCCGACTGGACCGCGCAAGTCACTCCTATCAGCTGACTTTCCGTTAAATGCGGCTGACGCGGCGGCTGATGGCTCGGGCCGCCGGGGTCGCGGCTGGCTGCGGCTGCAACAGCCCGTTCCGGCTACCGGCTCGCTGCTGGCACCGACGACGAGGGCGACCGGACGACCGGATCGATAGCCGCGACTACCAAGACAACCGCCGGTCCCGGCCGCCAGAGTCACCACTCGCACCGACCGCCAGGGCAACAACCGGTCCCGACTACCAGATCACTGCTGGCACCAACCACGAGGGCAACCGGACCGATAGCCGCGACTACCGAGACAACCGCCAGTCCCGGCCGCAGGATCACCGCCGACACCCGCTACCGAGACAGCCGCCGACCCCCCTCAACCGCGAACACCGCTGACACCGCCCTGCAGCCGAAAGCACCTCCAACCCCGCTCAGCCGCCAGCCGGCACCGCTACCCCCGCCCGCCCCGAAACGCCACATCCGCCGCCCGCCCGAAGAGCGGTGCGAGTACCAGTTGTGCGGCGCCCTCCGCGACGCCCCGGTCGCCCCCGGACGCGACCGCGACCGGGACCTCCGTGTCTCCGCCGCCCCGCCGGGCTCGTTCGGCGACGATGGCGCCCACTCCTCGTACGAAGCGCTCCTCATCGGCGAGGACCGCTCGCCCGCCGAGCAGTACGAGGTCGATGTCGAGCAGGCTGACCAAGTTGCCCGCGCCCGCCCCGAGGATCCGCGCCGCCTCGTCCAGGTCTCCGCGCGCGACCGCCGCCAGGCACAGTGCCTCGATGCAGCCGCGGTCGCCGCAGCCGCACTCCGGGCCGTCCAGCTGGATCACCTGGTGGCCGAACTCGCCCGCCCCGGTCCGCGCCCCCCGGTAGAGACCTCCGCCGAGTACGAGGCCCGCGCCGAGCCCCGTACCGAGGTGCAGATACGCGAAGGACTCCGCAACGCCGCCCAGCGCGAGGCCGAGCGCGGCGGCGTTCGTGTCCTTGTCCACGACCACCGGCAGCCCGAGCCGCCCGGCGAACGCGTCCCGCAGCGGGAACCCGTCCCACGCGGGAAACCCGGTCACCCGGTGCAGGACCCCGTCTGAGTGGTCGAGCGGCCCGGGCAACGCGACCCCGACGCCGAGCAGCCCCGGCGTCGCGCCGTCACTCCGGTCAAGGCCCCCGGCCAGCGACCGCACCACCCCCACCGCCACGTCGACCACAGCCTCCGCGCCCTCCCCGAACTCCAGCGGAGCCCGGCGTTCCGCGACCACGTGGCCCGTCAGGTCGGCCAGGACCGCCGTCAGTTCGTCACGGTCCAGGTGGAGGCCGACCGCGTGCCCGGCGTCCGGGACGAGGCGCAGCAGCGTGCGCGGCTTGCCGCCCGTGGACGCGCGGCGGCCCGCCTCCGCCGCGAGCCCCTCCGTACGCAGCCGCGCGGTGATCTTGCTGACGGCCTGCGGTGTGAGCCCGGTGCGCTCGGCGAGTTCGAGGCGGCTTATGCCGGCCTCGCCCGCCGTGCGCAGCAGGTCGAGCACCAGGGCGGCGTTGTGCCCGCGCAGCGCGAGCAGGTTCGCCCCGGCGCCCGCCGCGCCCGTCCTGCCACCGCCCGTCCTGCCACCGCTCGCCCTGCCACCGCTCGCCCTACCGCTCCCGCCACCGTCGGGCCCCACATCAGTGCTGTTCACGCCCCCATTGTCGCGTGCGCTTGCGCTTTGGCAACACCGTTGCTTAAGTGGAACGCATGACTGGTACAGGCTCAGGCGCCCCCGGACCTCACGGCTCCCCTCTACGCGTAGCCCTCATCGGATACGGCCTCGCGGGCTCCGTCTTCCACGCCCCGCTGATCGCCGCCACCGAGGGCCTCGTCCTCGACACGGTCGTCACGTCGAACCCCGAGCGGCAGGCGCAGGCCCGCGCCGAGTTCGGTGGCGAGCTGCGCTTCGCCGCATCGGCCGACGACCTCTGGGCCCGCGCGGACGAGCTCGACCTGGTGGTGATCGCGTCCCCGAACAAGACGCACGTCGCGCTCGCGACCGCCGCCATCAAGGCGGGCCTCCCGGTCGTCGTGGACAAGCCGATCGCGGGCACGGCCACCGAGGCCCGCGAGCTCGCCGCGCTCGCCGACGACCGCGGCCTTCTCCTCTCCGTCTTCCAGAACCGCCGCTGGGACAACGACTTCCGCACTCTCCAGAAGCTCATCGCCGACGGCGAGCTCGGCGACGTATGGCGCTTCGAGTCCCGCTTCGAGCGGTGGCGTCCGCAGCTCAAGGGCGGCTGGCGCGAGTCCGGGAACCCCGAAGAGATCGGAGGTCTGCTGTACGACCTCGGTGCCCACGTCGTCGATCAGGCGCTCGTGCTCTTCGGCCCCGCACAGACCGTGTACGCCGAGTCCGACGTCCGCCGCCCCGGAGCCGAGGCCGACGACGACACGTTCATCGCGATCACGCACCTGGGCGGCGTCCGCTCACACCTCTACATGAGCGCCACCACCGCCCAGCTCGGCCCGCGCTTCCGCGCGCTCGGCTCGACCGCCGGCTACGTGAAGTACGGCCTCGACCCGCAGGAAGCCGCACTCCGCGACGGCAAGCGGCCCACGAGCGAGGACAGTTGGGGCGAGGAGCTCGAGTCCATGTGGGGCCGGGTCGGCTCCGGCGAGTCCCCGCTGACCGGCGGCGGCAACCCGGTCAAGACGCTGCCGGGCAACTACCCCGCGTACTACGCGGCCGTGGCCGCGGCGCTCCGGGGCACCGGCCAGAACCCCGTGTCCGCGTACGAGGCCGCATCGGCACTCGACGTCCTGGAGGCGGCACGCCGCTCGGCCCGCGACGGTGTGACGGTGGTCGTATGACGAGCCCTCCGTCCTCAAGCCCCGCACCCCTGACCGTCGAAGAGCTGGAGGTGCAGGAACTCCGCCTGGTACTCCCCCACTTCACGTACGAGGACGCCTGGGCACTCGGCACGCTCCTGGTCGAACTGGCCCGTGAACGCCAGGCCCCGGTCGCCATCGACATCACCCGCGGCGGCCAGCAGCTCTTCCACGCGGCCCTGCCGGGATCGACCCCGGACAACGACGCCTGGATCGCCCGCAAGCGCCGCGTCGTCGAGCGCTACGGCTGCTCGTCGTTCCTGGTCGGCACGCGTTTCCGTGCCAAGGGGACGACGTTCGAGGACTCCTCGCGCCTGGACCCGGACGTGTACGCGGCGCACGGCGGCGCGTTCCCGATCGCGGTGCGGGGCGCGGGCGTGATCGGCACGGTGGTGGTGTCGGGCCTTCCGCAGGCGGCGGACCACGCGCTGGTGGTCGAGGCGCTGGAGCGGTTCGTGTAAACGGGCCCCGAAGGGGCGCGGGGAACTGCGCGACCAGCCACGACGTACCCGCGGGTGGAGCCGGCGGAGGAGACCCCTCCATCGGCTCCACCCGGGGAGCACCAAGGACCGCCGCGCCCCCACCCCGAAGGGCTACGCGTCCTTCAGTTCCTGACGCTGCTTGCCGAGCCCCTCGATCTCCAGCTCCACCACATCACCGGCCCGCAGGTACGGCTTCGGCTCGGCGTGCCCCATGGCCACGCCCGCCGGCGTACCGGTGTTGATGACATCGCCCGGGTACAGGGTCATGAAGTGGCTTACGTAGCGCACCACTTCGGCCACCGGGAAGATCTGCTGGGCCGTGGTCCCGTCCTGCTTCAGCTCGCCGTTGACCCAGAGCTTCAGGGACAGCGCCTGCGGGTCGGGGACCTCGTCCTTCGTCACCAGCCACGGGCCGAGCGGGTTGAACGTCTCGCAGTTCTTGCCCTTGTCCCAGGTACCGCCGCGCTCGATCTGGAACTCGCGCTCCGAGACGTCGTGCGACACCGCGTACCCGGCGACGTGCGCGAGCGCTTCCTCGTCGGACTCCAGGTAGCGCGCGGTGCGCCCGATGACGATCGCGAGCTCGACCTCCCAGTCGGTCTTCACCGACTTGCGCGGCACGAGCACGGTGTCCTCAGGGCCGACCACCGTGTCCGCCGCCTTGAAGAAGATGACGGGCTCGGCGGGCGGCGTGGCCCCGGTCTCGGCCGCGTGATCGTGGTAGTTGAGGCCGATACATACGACCTTGCCGATCCGAGCCACCGGCGGCCCGATCCGCAGCCCCTCCGCGTCGAGCACGGGCAGCTCGCCCGACCCGGCGGCGGCCCTTACCTGGTCGAGGGCGGCCGTATCGGCGAGCAGCGCCCCGTCGATGTCCGTGACGGTCCCCGAGAGGTCCCGCAACGTGCCTTCGGCATCGAGCAGCGCCGGGCGCTCGGCCCCCGCCGTACCGACTCGCAGCAGCTTCATGGTCAATCTCCCTTGGTCGAGTCGCGCCCGCGTCCTGACCGCCGCGTGGCCCGGATCAGGGTCGCGGCCATCGGAGGTTTGGAAGATCCTCCAAGGTCACCGTCCATCCCGCAAGACCCTGTTCACAGACCGGACCGTTACCCGGCAGTAGCCGTTACCCGGCGGCAGCCGCTATCCGGCAGTCGCAGCCAGCGCCCCGGCTCCGATCGGCACGTCGCGGTAAAGGACGGCACGCTCGACCGCGCTCCAGGTGGTGCTGGTGACCACGTACAGCGCGGCGGCCAGCGGCACGAAGGCCACGGTGAACAGCGTCATGAAGGACATGAACGGCATGACCTTGGTCATCGCACCCATGCCGGGCATCTGCTGCCCCGCGTCCCCCGCGGGCGTGGCAGCGGCCGTCGCAGCCATCTGCTTCTTCGTACGGCGGAAGTTGAAGGTCGCGACGGCGGCCACGATCGCGAAGAGCCCGAGGTAGACGAGCCCCTGCGCCCCGAAGACCCCGCCGTCGCCGAGCGCGTCGGCCCACCGCCCGCCGAGCGGCGCCTCGAACAGCTTGTGCCCGAGCAGCGCGTTGGCTTCCCCGCCGATGCTCGAGTTGGAGAAGAGGTGGTAGAGCAGGAAGAACGCCGGAAGCTGGAACAGGCTGGGCAGGCACCCGGAGAGCGGCGAGACCTTCTCCGCGCGGTGCAGTTCAAGGACCGCCTTCTGGAGCTTCTCGGGGTTCTTGGAGTGCTTCTTGCGCAACTCGGCGATCTGCGGCGACAGCTTGGCGCGCGCCTTCTGGCCACGGGCCGAGGCCCGCGACAGGGGGTGGACGAGGAGTCGTACGCACGCGGTGAACAGGACGATGGCGGCGGCCGTCGCGGAGGCGTGGAAGACCGGGTCGAGCAGGTCGGCGATGGAGCCGACCAGGTCGGCGAACAGGGACATGAAATCGGACAGGAAGCCGGGCATGGAGAAGCCCTCCGGGGTCTCGTCGTGCCGAGGAAAAGGTCAGATGCTTTTTCGGCGTGACGGCCCGCGAGGGGTCTCGATCTGAGAGGTCTCGATCTGAGGGATCTCGATCTGTCGCTGGAGGAGAGGTACTGCGGGTGTCCCCTACGCGGCCGTCATGACGAGGCGGCCCGGCGCTCGGGGCCGCCTTCGCCCGGAGGCGTCGGGATCGCGCTGCGGCAGGAACGCCGTGCGCTTCTCGCGGTCGCGGATGGCTGTACGCACCTGGGTGCGCGGCACCGCGGGGGCGCAGCGCGCGGCGAGCAGGGAGCAGACGGCGAGCGCGGAGCCCGCGGCGGCGGTCGCGGCGAGCGCGACGGCGGCGGTGAGGCTGCTCGCGTCGAGGAGGACGACCTCGACGAGGAGGAAGAGGAGAAGGCCGGTGGGGCGGAGGGCGGCTTTCCAGCTGCGGATCGCGTCCTGCATCGCTTCTCGTCCCCCTCCCTCTCCTTGAGATGCCTGCCTGATGAGGCCGAGCTGCCTGCCTGATGAGGCCGATACGACATGCCGACGTAATGACGACGTATCGCGTACTGCCCGTTATACAGGATCCGTCTCGACGGCCGTAAGGAGCCTTCGGGGCGCGAGCAGCGCCCGGCTGACCGGATTGGCCGGATCCGGGTCGAGCCCGGGACCGGGCACCATCTCGACGTCCTCGACGGGTACGAGGCCCCCGCAGACCGGACACTCTCCGGCGGGGCCGAGCTCCGTACCGCAGGTCGCATGCCGGAAGTACCGCAGCCGCTCGGTGTCCGAGAAGTTGTCGCGCCCCCAGACGCCGAGCGCGCGCAGGGCCGGCCAGAGGGCGCGGCCCCGCTCCGTCACGACGTACTCGTGCCGCGACGGCGCCTGCGCGCACGGCCGCTTCTCCAGGACACCGGCGGCGGTGAGCGACTGGAGGCGCGAGGCGAGGACCGCGCGGGGGATGCCGAGGTGGACGAGGAAGTCGTTGTAGCGCCGCACCCCGTAGAGCGCGTCGCGGACGACGAGAAGCGTCCAGCGCTCCCCGACGACCTCGAGCGCGCGGGCGATGGAGCATTCCTGCGCCGCGTAGTCCTTGCCGAGAGCCATGGGTCCACCTTAGCGACTTTCCGACTTCTAGGTTCAATGACTGAACCTAACCTGCTACGGTCATCGAGTCGAGCAGGTTCAATGACTGAACCTTAGCTATGACCTCTGAACTCTGAACTCTTCTGAACTCTGCACCTGAACTTTTGGACGCCGATGCCCCTGAAGGAGCAGGCCATGTCCCCACGGCCGGACCACACCGCCACAGCCCCTGAGGCCTCTGAGGCCCGTGAGGCCACTGAGGCCCTCGGGGTC
This sequence comes from Streptomyces sp. NPDC056486, assembly GCF_042795295.1. Classification (NCBI taxonomy): domain Bacteria; kingdom Bacillati; phylum Actinomycetota; class Actinomycetes; order Kitasatosporales; family Streptomycetaceae; genus Streptomyces; species Streptomyces sp. NPDC056486. The sequence continues at coordinate 55,810 of NZ_JBHTSF010000028.1, read as the reverse complement.
CCCGCCCCACCCTCGGCACCCGCGGCACCTGGGACGCCCGCGGCATCTGCGGCACCCTCCGCCCACCCGCGCCCCGGCGCCACACTCGCCGTCACCAGCGCGGCCACCGCCGTGGCCCTGATGACGTACACCGCGCCGATGATCACGCTCCCCGACACCGCCGCGTCCCTGCACACCCCGCTCTCCGCCCAGGCCTGGCTGCTCAACGGCACCCCGCTCGGCCTGGCCGCCCTGCTCCTGGTGGCGGGCAGCCTCGCCGACGACTACGGCAGGCGCCGGATCTTCCTCGCCGGGACGGTCGCGCTCGGCATCACCACGGCGCTCGGCGCACTCGCGGGCTCGACGTGGCTCTTCACGCTCGCCCGCGTGGCACAGGGCGCGGCGAGCGCGGCGATCCTGGCGGCCAGCCTCGGCCTGCTGGTGCACGCGTTCCCCGCGGGGCCGGGCCGGATCAGGGCGACCGGCATCTGGGGAGCGTTCGTGAGCGGCGGCATCGCGCTGGGCCCTGTCCTCGCGGGCGGCATAGCGACACTCGCCAACTGGCGTCTGTCGTACGTGGTTCTGGGCGCGGCGGCGCTGCTCGTGGCCGCCTTCGCCCCGCGCGCACTGACGGAATCCCGCGCCCCGCACAGCGGCCGCCCGGACCTGGCGGGGGCACTCGCACTGGGCCTCGCCCTTGTGGCGCTGGTGGCAGCGCTGACCCTTGGCAGGGACGGCTGGCTGCGTACGCCGGTGGCGGCGCTGCTCCTCGCGTCGGCCGTCCTGATCGCCGCGTTCGTGGCGGTGGAACGCCGGTCCGCGTCCCCCATGCTCGACCTGGCCCTCCTGCGCCAGGCACCGTTCCTCGCGTCGTCGGCGGGCGGCTTCTTCACGGGCTTCGCGGTGATCGCCCTCTTCAGCTACCTCCCGACGTTCCTCCAGCAGACGCTCCCCATGTCGGCGATGGCCACGGCGGTCCTGCTCATGATCTGGTCAGGTACGTCGTTCGCGGTGGCCCTGCAGACGCGCCGCCTCGCGGGCAAGGTCTCGCCCCGCCACCAACTGGCCCTGGGCTTCGCCCTGCACGCGGCCGCGGTCCTGACGATGCTGACCGCGGTCGATGCGGGCCCCTGGCCCCTGCTCCTGCCCGGCCTCGTGATCTCGGGCGCGGGCAGCGGCCTCCTGAACGCCGCACTCCCCCAGCTCGCGGTCGCCTCCGTACCGGCCGACCGCGCGGCGATGGGCTCGGGCGCGAACAACACGGCGCGGTACATCGGCTCGGCGGCGGGTGTGGCGCTGATGATCGCGGTATCGACGTCGACGGATTCACTGGCGCACGGGGCGCAGGTGGCGCTGGTGGTGTCGGCGGCGCTCGGGGCGGCGGGGGCGCTGTCGGTCCTGGCCCTACGGGGCCGAGGACGCTGATCCGGGGGAGGGCGCGAGGGGCCCCCTCACCTCGGCTCACCTCGGCCGCATGGACCGCAGCTTCCCCCACACGATGAGCCGGTACTTGGAGGTGTACTCGGGGGTGCAGGTGGTGAGGGTGATGTAGTACCCCGGGGAGCTGTACCCGTGCCCGGCCTTCACCAGGCTGCGGGGCACAGCCCGGATGACGCCGCTGTCACGGGCGGAGGTCTGGGCGAGCGTCTTGCCGACGACGTACGTGTAAACGGCCTTCCGGGTCTCGACGACGACCTCGTCACCGCCCCGGAGCCGATTGATGCGGCGGAAGGGCTCGCCGTGGGTGTTGCGATGCCCGGCGAGCGCGAAGTTCCCGCCCTGACCGGGCTGAGCGGTACGCGGGTAGTGGCCGACGTATCCCTTATTGAGTACGGCGCTCTTGCTGACCCCCTCGGCGACGGGCACCCGTATCCCGATGCGCGGAATGCGCAGGACGGCGTAGGCCTGGTCCCAGCGGGGCGCGGGGGCGGCGACGGGTTGCTGACCGGAAGGGGCGTCGGCGCCTGAGCCACGCGACTCGGGCTCGTCGGCGGCGCCAGGGGAGGCCGAGACAGATGGAGACGACTGGAGACGACTCCCCCGCTCCTGCTCCTCCTGCCCCTGCTCCTGCCCCTGCGCCCATTCCCGCTCCAGGGCGTGGACCTTGCGCTCGGCGCCTTCGCGGGCCTGCCGGTTGGTCCACCAGAGCTGATGGGCGACGAGCAGCAACAACACGAGCCCGCAGGTGACGGCAACTTCGGCGCCACCCCACACAAGGCGAGTACCTCTCCCCCGCCCCTGCACAACAACAGGAACCCGCTCCGCCCGCTCCCGCACGTAGGCACCTCCCCTCTCAAGAGGGCAGCAGATTAAGCCCAAGCCCGCGAACTAGCCATGGCGACCACATGTCGGCCACATCCCGACCACACCCCGGCAGCGCCCCTCGAATCCACAAAAGTGTGGCGGTCCTGATCTGCCCTGATCTGCACGGCAACCCTGCTGCAACGCCCCCTCTCGGCAGTACGGTGTCCCGTATGCGCCCCGACACGCCTGCCGACCACATCGCCGAAGCCGAGCGCCTGGAGCGGACCGCCGGCTTGTACCCCGAGGACACCGAGCACCTGCTGCTCCAAGCCGCGGCCCACCTAGAACTGGCGGGCGAACGCGACCGCGCGACCACGCTCTACGACCGTCTACTGGCCCCGGACGCCCCCCACCCGGCAACGGCCCCGATCCTCATCCGCGCCCTCAAGGCCTCGAACCTCTGGGAGTACGGCCACGAGGCGGAGGCAAGGGCGATCATCGACGGCGTACGGGCGTCGGCACCTCGCGACCCGGCCCCGTGGGTGATCGCGGCGGAGTCCCTGGAATCGCACGACGAGCTGGCGCAAGCGCAGGAAACTTTCACGCAGGCGCTGGAACTCCTCCTTCCTTCCAGCTCCGGCGGCACCCCGTCCTACGAACAACGCCCGTTGCTGTTCGGCCGCCACCGGGTACGCCGCTTGCTGGGCGCGACCCACGACGAGTGGGACGCGCTCGCGGACCAGATCTCGACGTCCCCCGTCCCCCTGGACGAACTGCACGACCCGAAGCGCATCTGGTCCCTGGGCTCGGACAACCCGGCAGAACTCCGCGCGGAAATCTCCCGCATCCAGGCGGAGTTGGGCTCGTACAGGGAGGCCCTGTCCCGCCCGTTCCCGGTGGCGATCCTGCTCTGGCCGACAACGGAACTGGAAGAACTCCTGACGGCGTACCCGGCCCTGGAGTCCGAATACCCCTCCCACGAGGCGCACTTGTCGACCATAGAGTCCTCCCTGCGCGAACTCTCAGCCTCGGGCACCCCCAACTTGGGCATCGTCACAGGCACGGTCCCGTCGTACGAGGCCTTCGCAGCCTCAGAGGGCGCACAGCCGACGGACGTCTCCCTACTACCGCAGTACGCGACGACGCTGGCCGCACGGGGCCGCGCCGTGGGGTGGCCACCGGAGGCGGGGGCGGCTTGTTGGTGCGGGTCGGGGGCGGCTTACTCGACGTGCCACGGCACCTCACAGCCCTAGAGCTGTGACTGGTCGACCTTGAGGGACCGCGGCACAAGAGCGCGACACGGTCGGACATAAGGGCCTGCACCCCTTCACATTCAGAACTTGAGCCCCCTATGTCCGACCTTTGCAGTACCGTCACACTGATTCAGTTCAACTGTCAGGCCGACCCTCCCCCACGCAGGCTCTGACCTGTGTGCGCGAGGAAGCCCATGCCCCATCAGCCCGGCATCGCTTGGCAGTACGAAGTTCCCACCACAGGCAGCATCCGCCTGCCACCGGACGCCGGATACGGCAAGGCGCTGACCAATCAGGGCTACGGCTTCGAAGTAGCCGTAGCAGACCTGATCGACAACTCCATCGACGCCGGTGCCCGTAACGTCGTCGTGCACTTTTTGCGTGACGACACCCGCGTCAGCAGCCTCCTGATTGTCGATGATGGCCGCGGCATGGACGACGAAGACCTCAACGCAGCGATGACTGTCGGCCGGCGTCGCGACTACGGCGGCCACGCACTCGGCCTCTACGGCACCGGCCTCAAGGCGGGCTCGCTCTCCAACGCCGCCTCGCTCACGGCCATCAGCCGCACCCGGCGCAGCCGGGCAGCCGGTCGCAGGCTGACCGCTGCGGGCGTCGAGGACGGATTCCGCTGCGACACAGTGGACCCCATATACGCACAGCGACTTATCGACCGCTATGACGGGGTGATCCAGTGGCAGGGCACAATCATCCGCTGGGACCAGGTGCGGGCCTTCGAGACGATGGCGCCCGGCCAGACCGAGCGCTTCCTCTCCGAGGCGATCAACCGCCTGGAGCGCCACCTGGGGCTGCACCTGCACCGGTTCCTGGCCAGCGACGGCTTCAACATCGACATCGTCGTTGAGCACGTGGATCTACCGGGAGAAGAGCTGGAGCACATCGGTGTGGAGCCGCTGGATCCGTTCGGTTACCGGATCACGGGCCGCTCCGGATTTCCAACCGTCCTTACAGCGCCCCTGGAAGGGGTTGGTGACCTCGCCCTGCACACCCACATCTGGCCGGCGAAATCCAAGCTGCCCGGCTATCGCGATATCGGCCCGATCATCGATCGTCAGGGCTTCTACTTCTACCGCAATGACCGGCTCGTTCAGGCGGGCGGCTGGAACGGTCACCGTACGGCGGAAGGTCATCTGAGTCTCGCCCGTATCGCTGTCGATCTACCCTCTGCGGACAACGACGTCTTCAGTCTCGATGTGAAAAAGGAGACCGTCACCGCCACGCCGGCCTTCGTGCGGGGCATTGAGAAAGCGGCGGATGCTCAGGGCCACACCTTCCGTGCATATCTCGAGGCTGCCCAGGCTGCCTACCGATTGGGAAATTCACGCGCCGAGATAGAGCGAAAGCCCGTCATCTACCCGGGCAAAGGACTCGACCCGAAGATCCGCCGCGCCATCCGCCAAGAGCTTCCGGAGCGTGGAGGTGAGAACCCGATCACCTTCAGCTGGGTGCCATTGGCCGAGGACCGCTTCTTCGACATCGACCGCGACGAGCACGTCATCCTGCTCAACAAGCAGTACAGGAACGCCTTCAACGCGGGTAGCCGCGGGGGGCTCAATGATGCGCCTGTCGCCAAGACGATGCTCTACCTCCTCTTGGAGGACTGCTTCGCCCTCGGCCGCTGGGAAAAGAAGCGGCAGGACCGGCTCGAATACTGGAACACAATCATGCTCACAGCGGTGCTAGGCCAACGGGAGCGCTTCCTCGACGGCAAGGAAACCGCCTGATGGTGACCACCTCAGCAATATTGCTGGAGATCCACTCCGAGGCCCTGGAGAGCATGACGCGCCGCCCACGGCCCTTCGGCGATGCGGCCGCCGACATTGCGGAGGAAGACCACCCTGGCGCCGATCTAGGCGCCGAGGCATTTCGAGCGCTGCTCACCTCGGGCGACACAGCCCTCGTGGACCTATGGACTCGAAAACTCACGACGTGGGACTTCGCCGACGCCCCACGGTGGGGCCAGAACACGCCGGCTCGTAGTGACGAACGCCGTCAGCTGGTCTACGACCGCCTCGGCTTCGAAGACGACCTGCGAAAGGCGCTTGATTCCGCTGCTCCGGTCCACAAGGAGCCGGGCTCGGTGGTCATCACCGGTGAGTTCAATCCCTGGTACACGCCTGAGCGGGCTGCACACCACGCCTTCTATTGGCCCAAATACCGCGAGGTACTGGAGAGAAAGGGCCTCCCTGCTGCGGCCGTCGCCCATCTCGACGAGGCCACTCACGCTGTCGTCGAACGCCTGGCCGACCCGGAGCAGGACACCGCGCGTCAGGCAAAGGGCCTTGTCGTCGGCTACGTACAGTCCGGGAAAACCGCCAACTTCACCGGCGTCGCAGCCAAGGCCATCGACGCCGGCTACCGCCTCGTCATCGTTCTCGGTGGCACCCTCAATCTGTTGCGCGCCCAGACCCAGCGCCGTCTCGACAAGGAACTTGTCGGTCAAGAGAACATCCTCGGCGGCGCCGACCCCACCGACCCCGACACACTCGTCGGCATCGACTACGTCGGCGACGACGACGAATGGGACGACTTCGTCTCGTTTGGCCACCGACCTTCGCAGCAGGGCCACCCCGACATCGACCGGCTCACTACCCGGGACAAGGACTACGTCGGCCTTCAACAAGGAATTCGCGCCTTGGAGTTCGAGAAGCGGAACAAGCGGGCTCCGCTCCACCACCCGGAGAACCTGCACCACACCGCAGCTCGGATCATGGTGGTGAAGAAGAACAAAGCGGTCCTCGACAAGCTCGTCAAGAACCTGAAGCAGATCCAGGCGCAGGGGCTGCTGGCCGAAATCCCCGCCCTGATCATCGATGACGAGTCCGACCAAGCGTCGGTCAACACCATCGATCCGAAGAGGTGGGAAGGCGGCGACCCTAAGCGCACCGCGATCAACGGCTTGATCTCCCAGCTACTCGGCCTCCTCCCCCGTGCCCAGTACATCGGCTACACGGCCACCCCGTTCGCGAACGTCTTCGTCGACCCGGGCGACAGCGAGAACATATTCCCCAACGACTTCCTCATCTCCCTTCGTCGCCCTGGCGACTATATGGGAGTTCAGGACTTCCACGACCTGGATTCGCCAGTCGCAAATGAGGATCGTACGGTCGCCAACTCCCAGGAGTTGGCCCACATCCGCGGTGTGTACGAGTCCAAAGGTGACGACCGCCTCCAGGAATCCCTGGACGCCTTTCTCCTGTCCGGCGCCATGAAGCTGTATCGAATCGAGCGCGACGAGGCGCTGGAGAAGCGTTTCCGTCACCACACGATGCTCGTCCATGAGTCGGTACGTATGGCGGAACATGCCGAGTTGGCCCTGCGTATCAGCACGATGTGGCACAACTCTGCCCCACTGAGCTCCACTGGTCTCGCTCGCCTGCGCAGGTTGTATGAGGCGGACTACGCCCCGGTGAGCAAAGCTCGAGCAGGCGATCTCCCGACCCCCGCCTCCTTTGACGAACTTCGTGGCCATATATCCCGCGCCCGCCAACTCATTAACAGGGGCGACACCCCTGTCATCGTTGTCAATGGCGACAAGGAAAGCGACTACGCCAAGTCCGACCTGGACTTCGACCGAACCCCCCATGTGTGGAAGATCCTGGTCGGCGGTACGAAGCTCTCCCGTGGCTTCACTGTCGAGGGCTTGACGGTCACGTACTACCGTCGGAAGACGCTGCAGGCGGACACCCTTATGCAGATGGGGCGATGGTTCGGGTTCCGGGACGGCTATCGGGACCTGGTACGCCTATACATCGGCCGTGAGGAGGTTCTCCGCCCTGCGACGGCCACCCGCCCCGCCACTACCGTCGACCTGTACAAAGCCTTCGAGGCCATATGCCAGGACGAAGAGGATTTCCGCGCGGAGCTCCGCCGCTACTCAGCCATGATCGACGGCCGTCCTCAGGTCACTCCGGCCCAAATCCCTCCGCTCGTTTCGCAACGCCTACCCTGGCTCAAGCCCTCCGCCCGCAATAAAATGTTCAATGCAGTTCTGGACGAGATGCAATCCCACGGCATGTGGGTGGAGCCCACGGCGTACCCGAAGGATCCGACCGACCTCAGTTGCAATGTCGAGACCTGGATGCCGGCTTTGAAGGCACTGGATGGGGATCCGGTCACTCTGACGTGCACTCTGGAGGAGACTGGCCGCCGCGACAGCCACACGGCTCTGCTGGGAACTCTCTCCCACGAAGAACTACTCAGGATCCTCTGCGATCTCCGGTGGCTGGAGACCGACCAGTTCTCCCCCCATCTGAGGGCGCTGTTGGGCACAGAAGAGGCCCCCGCCGCGATCGACGATTGGTTGATCGTCGCCCCGCAGCAGTCGTCCGAGAATCGCAAAGAGGCGACCGTCTTCGACTCCCGTCCGCTGTCGGTGGCCCTTCGTGCCCGACGCCGCGGCGATTTCTTCGGTGCGATCAGCGAGCCGAAGCATCGCAGCGCCGCCAAGCGGGTAGCCGGCAATCCGGGATCGGGGAACCAACTCGTGGAATCCCTGGTCAGCGATCGGCGAGGGGTTCTCGTCCTCTACCCGGTTATCGAGAACGAGTCCCACCTCCCGGCCGATGGGGCGATCGACCCCCGGCAAGTCGTCATGGCGTTCGCCCTAGTCACACCCACGCTCGCCAGCGGCGAGGCCAAGGCCTACCCACGCTTCCGTACCCGGGACTCCACTCGGCGTGACTCCGCAATCGTGGACCGAGAGGATGTCGGGAAGTAGGACACTGGAAGCATGCGCGCCGCACCTCCCTCCAGCCCCGACGTCTCGGCCCGGATGAGCCGGCAGACCAACCGGGACACGAATGCAGAACGGGCGGTGCGGCAGCTCCTTCATGCGTCCGGATACCGCTATCGGACCCACTATCCGGTGCCGGGCATGCGCAGGCGCAAGATCGACATCGCGTTCACGCGCGCAAGGTTGGCCATCCTGATCGACGGCTGCTTCTGGCACGGCTGCCCGACGCACGCCACCAGTCCCAAGGCCAACGCGGAATGGTGGCGGCAGAAGCTCGATCGCAACATCGAGCGGGATCAGGAGACGAACGCACAGCTGTTGTCCGAAGGCTGGACGGTTCTGCGCTTCTGGGAACACGAATCACCGGACGCCGTCATGCGCCAGGTGGCCGCAGCCGTCGAGCGGGAAAATGCAAGCAGACGGAAACGACAGCGAAAAGGCGGGGGCCAATGAGCGAACTACGATTCGTCGACGTGTGCGCAGGGGCGGGTGGATTGGCCTTGGGCCTGGAGCACGCCGGATTCGAACCCGCACTGCTCATCGACAAGAAGCCTGTGGCGTGCGACACGCTGCGCACGAACCGTCCGACGTGGCAGGTTCTGGAGTCGGATCTACTGGACTTCTCCCCCTCCCGACACAAGGAGATCTACGACGTAGATCTGCTCTCAGCCGGACTACCCCGCGTGAAGTCCAGCGCGACCGTCGCGCGGACCGATACCGGGGCCGAGCTGCGCCTGCTGGAAGCGACCGTCTATCTGGCGCATGCCGTCCAGCCCCGGACACTGATCATCGAGAACGTACCGGGCCTTGTGGGCGCCCCTGATTTTGAGCCGATACGCGATTTCATCCGCAAGGAGCTCGATCACCTTGGCTATCGGTTCCGGTGGTTCGTCCTGAACGCAGCCGACTTCGGGGTGCCGCAGGACCGGAAGCAAGGACTGCTCGTCGCGCTCAAGAAGCAGTACTTCGACAAGTTCCGTCCGCCGGAGCCGACGGTGAGCAAGCATCTGTCCGTAGGCCGGGCCCTGCGCCACTCGATGGCCATGGGCGGTTGGCGTGACGCCGACCGATGGGCGGCCCAGGCGCTCAGCGTGGCTCCCACCTTGGTGGGCGGGTCGGACAGACGCGGAGGCGCGGATCTCGGACCGACAGGAACAAAGAAAGCCTGGGCCCGGATGGGCGTCGACGGAGGCACAGTGGCCGACGATGTTCCCGGTCCGGACTTCGCTTGGGCCCCAGAGACAGGTCGGCACGGGATGGTCAGGATCACTACGGACCAAGCCGCTATCCTGCAAGGCTTCCCGTCCGATTGGAGATTCACCGGGAAGAAGACGGCCCGCTATCGCCAGATCGGACATGCCTCACCGCCGCCGGTGGGCAGGGCACTCGGGCTGGCGGTCCGAGCCGCGCTGGGGGCGCCCGCAGGCCCCGTCGCCGGCTACACTTCAACCCCATGAACAGCCCGGGAACGCAAGCGCACCATCTCGACGACGTCCGCATCTTGGATCTCTTCGCAGGTCCTGGTGGACTTGACGTCGCCGCGCACTTCCTGGGCTTCAAGAGCATCGGGATCGAGTTGGACCGGAACGCGTGCGAGACACGCTACGCGGCAGGTCTGCCGACGATCCACGCTGATGTGAGCGTCATGCGCGAGAGCCGCTTCGACGAGATTCCCAAATCGGTCGATGTGCTCGCCGGGGGGCCGCCCTGTCAGTCCTTCTCGGTCGCCGGAAAGGGCGCGGGACGCAAAGCGCTGGACACGGTGGAAGAGTTCATCCACCGTCTCGTGGGCGGGGAAGACGAAGCCGCGATCGACAAGGATCTGCACGCTCTCGGCAAGGATCTGCGCACCGCCTTGGTCCTGGAGCCCCTCCGCTGGCTGATCAAGGCGATCGAGACAGAGGACCGCGACCCGTACAAGGTGATCGTTCTGGAGCAGGTACCCGCGGTCCTGCCCCTCTGGGAGGTCTACGCAAAGCTTCTGCGTAGCGGCGAAGGACGGCTAAAAGGTGTCAAGTACGAAGCTGAGTGCTGGGAGTTGAAAACCGAGCAGTTCGGAGTGCCGCAGACCCGCACACGCGCCGTACTCGTCGCTCGGCGCCCGGGCCATGGGGCCATCCAACCGCTCGAAACGACTCACCTGCCGTTCGACTTGCATCGGGGTAAACGCAACGCTGCTCAGGCGGACATGCTCCCGACCGAATCCGCGACTCCCAGGACCAAGCAGCCCTGGATCTCCATGGCGGAGGCACTCGATGCGGCGAGCAAGCTGAAGGACTCCCCCATGGCTGTATCCCGACTTCGGACGGGAGGCAAGATGAAGTTCTTCGTCGTCTCGAACTACGGCTCCGGAGGCGACCCGAAGAACCGAGGCAGGCGCCTGTCCTCCGAGCCCTCATTCACAGTCACCGGGAAGATCTCTCGGAACAAGGTCTACAAGAGCAATGCGGAATACGAAGCTGAGAAGTACGACCGCTTCACCATCGCCGAGTCCGGGGTGCTCCAGACCTTCCCACACAACTTCCCCTGGTCTGGAAACGACCGGGCGCAGCAGGTGGGCAATGCGGTGCCACCCCGACTCGGCATGCACGTACTCAGCAAGGCGCTGCGCGGAGACGCTCCCTCCGACGACGAGTTGGAAGCAGCGACCACTTGGCCGAGCGTGCCCCAGACCACCACGGACGAATTGCGCGTGATCGGGTGCGGCGATCAAGGCCGATGTCCTCCGGACGAGCACAAAGTCACTCGCTCTGCTCGGAAGCCCGCCCCCTGACCTGCGCGTCCGCAAACAGCTCCTCGAAGTGACCTACTAGTCTCTCAACCGCATCCTCTGGTGCCCGCTCTTCCTCCGGTCCTTCGGGCAGGTTGTTCCTGGGTGAAGGTAGCGATGATTCGGCACCCGCAATCCAATCGCGCAACGACTCCCCGTCCCGCTCCCCGTCCGGAGCGATGACGTCGTACATCAGAGTCGCCGCAGCAGCGTTGATCGCGGGCGTCAATGCGTTCACTTCTCGACCGGTGCGCACAGTGCCTCGCTCCATCAGCCTGACGAGGGCCAGAGCGGTAGGGCGATGATCGATTATGTCCAGCCGCAGAGCGGAGTTGAGCATGTCCTGGTTGCCGCAAGCCACCACGACGGGACGGTAGTCCGAGCCGTCGCGGAAGAGTTCGGCAGCCCACCAGAGCCTGGCGAACGTCTGCTTGGAGTGCGGTCCGACGAACTTGTCCCGGGACACGCTCCCGTGCGAAGCACCAGCCTTCGGTTCGGACAAATGCCGCCACACGACGTAGTCCGGCGCCACGCCAAGGGCCAGATACGTCCAGAGCCCCTTCTCAGCCGCTTCCCGACGGGTCAGTCGGAGGGTTTCGTGCAGACGCGGTGCCAGCCACGCATCCGCTGCCGTGGGCCGCTCGTCCCGGAACCTGTTCAGCGCTTCATCGATAAGATCCCGTACTCGATGCAGTCGTAGTCGCGCATCGTCGCCCGACAATGCCTCGGCAACCTTGTTCAGCGCGATGGAAGGGACGTCCTCGCGTCCCTCGAGCAGTCCTGTGGAGATGTACTCGGCGGCCTGCACATCGGAGATCAGAGCAAGTCGTTCCGGCAGGTGCTCGGGGCGGGAAGTCACGAGTTGGCCTCCTGGCCCAGTCGTTCGACGTCGCGGACAGTGGCGGTCAACGCTTTTGGGACCTCGGCACGACGGCTGGCTGCATACTGGATCCGCGGCTGCAGGTCCGACCAGCTCCCATCACCCATACGCCGGATGTATACCTCTCGGAGTGCGTCCCCCTCCGACCGCCCGGGCACGATGTCCGGGAGCATTTCGCGGAGCACTGCACCTCGCCAGTCGGGCGGAAAGAGCGGAGTCCCGTCGTCCTCGATGTCCAGGTCACCGATAGCGGTGTGGAAGACCGCGGTCCATACATCGGCGCACATCTGGGCCAGCAGCATCTCGCCCACCACGCTCTCCAGCTGCGAGCCCTGGCCTTCTACGAGGGCCACGAGTCCCTCGAAATCCGAGTTCAGGCGAACGGTGGGCATCCGCCCCGAGGTGTCCACGATCCAAGGGGCATCCCGGAAGCTCCGCAACCACTCCGCACCGCGGGCGAAGCTGACCGTGCTGACCTCGAGTGCGCGATCTCTGAGCGGGGCGTCGGCCGTCACGTCGATCAACCACTCCTGGTCGGTGGAGGCGATGATCCTCCCCGGTGTGCCTCCGACTGTTGCCACCACGTGCACAACGAGGGATACACGGTCCAGGTGATCGTCCCGGTCGAGCTCGATCTCCCCGCTCCACTCCCTGCCACCGTCTGCAGGACGTGACAGCCGTGCGACAGTGCGCAGATTGGTGGCCCCCTCTGTCAGAACGGCGACAACAGTGATGTCTGACCAGTGGCCTTTCGCCTCGATCTCACGAGCCGGCACAGTCGCCTTCAAGGTGAGCCGTGCTGTCTGCCAGTTGTCGCGTTCGGCCCTACCGAGTGCCACGACCTGCTCGACAACCGAGAATGCTCTGGTGTCCAACTGCTCACGGATGTCGCCCGGGCCACGCAGCCGCACGGCCGTGACCCGCGCTGTCACCGCGCCGGTCAGTCGGGGGTACGGGAAGGCCCTCACGCCGTGCCCCCCTTGCTCTCCTGGAGCTCGACAACAAGGCCTGTCAGCGCAGCCCGCACCGGATGCGTGGCCACGTCGGTGACGCCTCGAAAGACTGCACGGCGAGTTCCCGGAGCGAAATACAGTACGCCGTCGTCCAGTTCACAGTTACTGACAGCCACCAGCTCTGCCCACTTCACCACTGGACGAGCGCCGGAACGAACCTCCAGCTTCGCCACAGGACTCATGCGCCATGGCTCCTCCCCGTACGTCACCTTGACCTCGGCGGTGACCTGCCACGCACCGGAGGAGTCGACCACAGCCTGCAGATCGTTCAGTTTCGGAGGTGTCATCACCCCTCTGGCCTTGGTGGTGGCCCTGCCCGAGATCTTGAGCCGCTTACTGACCTTGCTCGTGCCGCGCGCCTTCTTCTCCACGGGAATTGCCACAAGTTCGTGCACGGCCCTGTTGGTCTCCGAAGTCAATGCCTGGATGCGCCGATGAGCCGAAGGCGAATAGCGCATCCTCAACTCCTCCGTCTGCGCCCACTTGTTGTGTTCAGGCGGCTCGGAGAATCGGAGGAAGTCCTCGGCCTCGGCCGCGAACGGGGCGTCGTCCCCGGCCGCCCGCCCTGCAAGCAACACGGCCTGGAACGGGTTGGTCCCGACAGGAAGACGAGGCACCCAGCTGGTTTTGACCGTCATGCGATTGCCACGCATCTGCGTCACACGATTGATCGGGCCGTCGGCATCCGTTGCGTCGGTGACGAGGAGCACTGCCCGGTGCTCACCCGCAGAACCAGCAAGGCCATCCCTTTCCGGGACCTTCAATGGGACCGACGTGACAGCCACTTGGCCCGGCTCGGTGAGGCGTTCCACGGTGGTGCCGCTCAGGAAGGCCCGGAGAGCACGTGAGCGCGCGGGTTGATGCACATCTGGATCGACCAGCTCCTCCGCGATGTATTCCACACCATTGCGCAGTGTCCGTACCGATGCCTCCAGCAGTGGCCGGCGGTCAGCTCCCGCTGTCATCGCGGCCCAGAAGTTGCGCCCGAGCGCCGCGACCAACCTCTGGTGCATGCGCTCCAAGCTGTCTTCGTCGTCGCCGACATCGGCACCCTGGTCCTGCCCTGCCCCGACGAGGCTGGCCACATCATGTGCTCCGACAATCAAGAAGGATGTGCCCGGATCATCGCCCTCGCGGGTGAGATGAAGGTTTTCGACCGTCTCCTCATCAGCCCACCAGGAGCGAACAACCTCCCCGTTGTCCGCTTCGGTATCCGGCTGGCCAAGCCAAGCGGGACCGGCGAATTTCCTACCGTCCACCTCCCGCCAGGGCAGATCGAGACGCCCGATCAGCCGTCGTCGAGTGTGCCCTTGGTGCGGCTCGGAGAGCGTGGAGTTCATGAGGACCAGCCCCAGCCGGCTGGTCGCCCAGAGCGTGGCCTTCCCGAGGCCATATGAACCACCGGCCGCCGCATCCGACTTCCGACTCTCGAGCTGGCGCCGCACCACAGCAGCGAACCGACCGTCCTCGTAGTCGTCACCGGTAAGCCCGTTGGCGTTGTAGTCGTCCACACGAAGAAGAACCAGCCGATCTCGCGCGAGCATCTCCCGAAGACCGGCACTGATGACGCGTCCCACCTTCTGGTCCTGTGCGGCGGCCGCCTCATAGTGGGGATGGAGGTCATGCCAGCGGATCGCAGTGCGAAACCGGGCCAGAATGTCACCGGTCAGTTCGTGCAGGGTGTAACAGACTCTGACCGGGCGGTCGTTCCTCTTGTCGCGCTCGTCAAGGCTGTTCTGGGTTGCCTCACGGGCCAGGATCTCCAGATCCGCCTCGAACGCGAACGCCGCCGCATTGCCGAACTCCCGCCCGCCGTCGTCGTGCCCAGGACGGTGGTACCAGACGGCTGGTGTCTTCACTTCATGGTCCTGTCCCCCTGGCGAAACACCAGGATCAAGCGAGGTTTCCTCCTCAGGCCCCAGGGCCTCCCGCACTCTGGCCAGGAGCTCCGGGCGAGGCACGGAACGGCTACCGAGCCAGGCTTCGACGACCGCACGCGTCGCTCCCAACCGGGCAGCAAGTTGGCCTTCATCGATCCCGATGTCGTGCATTCGGTCGGCCAACCAACGACCAAACTCCGTCTCTTTCGAGGCCACTGCTTCCCCTCTCTCATCGGAACCATTCACCCCACCCGGAATCCCCATCCTGAAGTCCGAGGTCGATTCGTCGACATGCGCCTCCCCCTGATCTGCCGACGCCGCACGAACTTGGGGCGCTCGTTCGGATTTCTTCCCTTCGATGGGGCGAGGGAGCTTTCGATTGCTAGCCTGCGCACCAGGGTCATCAGGGTCCAGTCCTAACTGGACTCTCATCTCCTTCATGGCCCGCTTCTCGATCTGCCGGATACGTTCCCGGGTGACACCGAAATCCTTCCCGATGTCATCCAGCGTCCAGGATCGACCATCGAAGAACCCAAATCGCAGAGACAGAACCTTCCGCATGCGTTCCGTGAACTCACACGCATCAAAGAGCTGGAAGAGCTGTTCGCGCTCGAATTGAGCCCACAGCGTCTGCTCCGGCCCCGGCACCGGGTGGAACCTGTCAACCACCAGCTCCCCGAGGGTCGTGTTCTCACTGACCGGATGCTCCAGCGAGAGAACGAGCCGACGACTGAGCCGCAAACACTCCTGCACCTTCGCCGGCTTGAGTCCGCATGCCAGCGCGAGATCGTCGATATTGGGCACGACGCCTCGGTTCAGGAGATTCCGTTCGGTCTTCCGTACCTTCTCGATGTGGGTCCACATGTGAATCGGGAGCCGAATAGCCGCACCTTCGTCACCGATCGCACGACTGATGCGTTGCCTAATCCACCAGGTAGCGTAGGTGGAGAATTTGTACCCCATGGAGACATCGAATTTCTCCACTGCGCGCATCAGCCCGATCATGCCGTGCTGTGCGAGATCCTCGTACATCAAGCCGCTCTGCGCATGTCCCGAACTCTGCAGAATCTTGTGAACGAGCCGCTGATTGTGAACCACCATCGCGGTGAAGGCCCGATAAGCCTCACTGTCTCTCGGTAGGTGCGCGGCGTATCTGTCGGGCAACGTCTCCGAGGCCGTTTTTCCCTCACGGAACAAGAGGCAGAGTCCGACTTCCTCCTCAGCGCTCAGGAGATGCCGGTGAGGGTGGACTCTCCTACGATCGGTGTCGAGCAGCCGCAGAGCAGCCCGGCGGGCAGCCTGCTGATTGTCGATACGAACCTCGCCACGCCGTGACTCGAGATTCGGAGCCTCTTCCTCCTCTCCCATAGCTGGGTCGAGGGCATCGTCGGTCTCGGCGTCTCCGACGGCTGAGTCGAGATCATCGTCAGCCTCGACGTTCTCTGCGCGTTGATCGCCGAGAGCAACTACAGGTTCGGGCTCGGCCGATTCGCGCGCGACTTCGCCTACGCCACCTTCCAACTCATCCGCTACGAGGGCGGCACACAGCGACCGCTTTTGCTCCAGATCAAGTCGTGCCGCCAACACGATCTGGTCCAGAGCTGTCTGAAATTCGACCCCCTCAGCCAGAAATCGCCGTATGAGACCAAGGAGTACATACCAACCACCGTCACCCACAGCATGATTGGACGCCGCGCCGCGCCGCTCCGTAGCCATCCCGCCCCGTGCCCCCGCTCCATCGCTGTTCCCTCTCAGTCCATCACCAGTCGCACCACCACTGCCAGCGGTTCGTTGCAAAGAACGACGACCTGCGGCATCTGCACTCGATACCGTGAAGTTAGTTGGCGTGACCATGGGGAGAGTTGATGCGGATTTTTCCGAGCGAGATCTCGAGCAGGACCAGGAGCAAGGGGGAGCGCAGCGTCTTCGCCGCGCTCAAGACTATTCAGGATGACCAGAGCGTCGCGCTGCACTCGGTTCATCTCCCTGAGCACCGCAAGAAGCGGGTCGGCGAGATCGACTTCGTCGTCATCATGCCCGACATCCTGCTCTTCATCGAGGTCAAGGGGGGAAGGGTTGTTGAAGACAGTGGAAACTGGTACTACGGGCCGGTGGGCAGGGAAGACGGCCCCAAGGAGAGCCCCTTCGTCCAGGCCAGCGGAGGCATGCACGAGTTTGAGCGCGAGCTCGGCGGCCTGGTCGGCGACTTGAGGAACCATGGTGTCCCCAGCGGGTATTTGGTGGTGACCCCCGACATCGACCTGCCGCCACTGACCGAGTACAAGCCCGAGCAGTATCTCGGCAAGACCGCTTACGACGGCGGACGTGGTCTGTCGCAGGGCATCGAGCGGGCGGCGCGCTACTGGCTGCGCCGGAGCCATTGGGCTCGGACACCCGTCTCGGCTTCATTGCGCAAGAAGATGCTCGAGGCCACCCGTCCGCAATTCGACCTCGTCCCCAACCTTCACTCCAAGTTGCTACACCTCGATGTCGCCTTTGAGCGTCTGACCAACGAACAGCTCGACAGGCTGGACGAGTCGGAGTCCAACGACCGTCTGATCTGGACCGGCGGGGCAGGCACCGGCAAGACATTCCTGGCGGCCGAGGCAGCACGCCGCAAGGCCGTGAACGGCAGTGTCCTGTTCACCTGTGCCAGCACCACTCTTGCCGCCCACGTGGCCGGGATCCTCACAGACGAAGCGATCACCGTCCTACCGTTCGACCGCCTTGACGAGGCTGTCGGCCGCACCTTCGACCACCTGATCGTGGACGAGGCACAGGACCTGATGTCCTTTGAAAGCATGGACACCCTGGAGAAGTTGCTCGCGGGCGGCCTTGCCGAAGGCCGCTGGATCTTCTTGCTCGACCAGAACAACCAGGTGCTGTCCCCTGCCTCGTACGACCCCGAGGCGTGGAGCTATCTACTTTCGATGGGCTCCCGCTACGGTCCTCTCCGGCGCAATTGCCGCAACACCACCCAGATCGTGAAGCAGGTCCACTTCTACACGGGTGCCGACCTCGGGGTGGCCTCCGCCGGCGAGGGCGAGCCGGTCCGCTTCGAGTACGTGGACGGCATCCAACAGGAAGCCGCCGCCTTGGACACCTACGTGAGCGATCTCGTCCAGCAAGGCATTTCGCCCAAGGACATCACGTTGTTGTCTGTATCCGGGAGCTGGGAAGCGAGTTCTGCGCGACTCTCCCAGCGATCGTCCAAGATCGAGCGATTCGCAGATGTCGTCGGGACCGAACGCACCAAGAACCGTCTCACCTGGTCCTCCATCGCCGACTTCAAGGGGCATGAGAACCACGTCGTATGTCTCATCGACCTGGAACCCGAGCATCTCGAAGGTCGACTCGACGCGATCTACGTAGCTTGGACCAGGGCCAGGGCTCAATTGTGGGTCTCGTGTCGCCCAGGGTCCCGCCAGAAACTGAAGGACCTGGGTGTGGCCGGGCTGGAGCGCATGGGTTCCCAGGGATGAACGAGATCGAGAGGCAACTCACCGCACATCGCGCAGAATTCCAAGCGTACTTGCGCAAGCAGTTGGTCGGCCCGGCCATCGCCGAGGACGAGTCCCTCGTCGATCCGCCCGACCGGCGCTATCTCATGGGGACCTTGTATCCGCGTGGCGCCTCCCTGCTTGAGCACTCGCAAGTCGAAGGCGAGCAAGAAGCACATGAAACCGAGGCCGGCAACAGCGAGGAGGACACGTTCGCCGACGACCCGGTCGCAGAGGCGAATGCGTGGCTTCCCTCGTCGCTCGGATTCTCCTTCTTCACGGACGCTCATCACATCGAGGTGACGTGTGGGGCGTCTCGATACCTGACGTCTCGCCAGGGCGGACGCCGCAGTTGGAAACGTCAGCCGCGCCTGTCCGCGACGAAGACTGTCGCCGTGGATCAGAAGGAGGCGATCCGAGTGCTGGACGACCACGGTCGGCTCCACGTGCGCTGGCGCCCATTCGGAGGCGGACACCTCATCACCTGCGTACTCGCCAATGGGCACGATGAGGAGGACAGCACCCACAAGGACCGGGACCTGATGCTCTTCCAGGCCGAGTTGGCCGTGACCACGATCGATGGGCGAATCCTCGAGTATCCGAGCACCAGGCTCAACAGCCGCGACGAGGAAGAACAGGAGCTGCGCGTCCAGTACCGGAATACGGTGACGAGGGCCGTCGGTCACGGTTGTGCCGTCGACTGGAACGAAGATTCCCAAGAGATCACCACCGTGCGGGCCCAGATCATGCCGCAGCAAGTGGTCGCACACATCAAACCCGACGGACCGAAGGATCTGCCGGTACTCAACCTCGGTCACCTGTCGCAGCCCGATCTGCCCGTCGAAGACCTCAAGGCAGAACTGCACTCCTTCGTCCTCGACTACCGCAAGTGGTTCGACACTCAGAAGTCACAAGCAACATCCCTGCGACCGTGGGCCGCAGCCCCCGCCGCACGCATCCTCGACCGCATCGACATTGCACTCGGTCGCATGGAATCCGGCGTGGAGGCTCTGACCGCCCCGACCGTGGGCGGAAGCCAGGCTCGCGAGGCATTTCGACTGGCCAATCGCGCCATGGCACTACAAATGCTGCACAGTCGAGCCGAGTTGGCGGGGAGCCGTCGCCGCAGGGACAGCGACGTCACAGAGCTTTCCGAACCCGACGGCAGTTCCGCGTGGCATCCGTTCCAGCTCGCCTATTTCCTACTCGTGGTCGAGGGCCTGATGCACCCGGAACACGAGGACCGCAGAACAGTGGACCTCATCTGGTTCCCCACCGGTGGCGGAAAGACCGAGGCCTACCTCCTCACCGCCTGCTTCGAGATCCTCTGGCGCCGGCTGCGGTTCGGAGCCGCGGGGGGCGGCACTGCCGTGCTGAGCCGATATACGCTCAGCTTGCTCACCACTCAGCAATTCCAGCGCACGGCTACAGCCGTCTGTGCCCTTGAGTACATCCGCAGAGGGCACGATGGACCACTCGCCCACGACCTCGGCGAGGAACCCTTTTCCATCGGCCTCTGGGTGGGCAAGGACACGACACCGAACACCGTCGCCGCCGCACAGGATGAACTCAGCACCCTGATGCAGATGAACGAACCGGACGACCGGTTCCTGCTGGAACGCTGCCCGTGGTGCGGAACCGAAATCGTTCCGGAACGGCAGGGCCGGCATCAAGACTTCGGGATCAGAGCGGACGGCGTCAGCACCTCGTTCTTCTGCCCACGGAAAACCTGCGTCTTCCATGAGCGACTCCCTGTCACCGTGGTGGACGAGCAGATCTACGAGGAACCTCCAACCTTCGTCCTTGGCACCGTCGACAAGTTCGCCCGGTTGGCGTGGGAGCCGAGAGCGGGCCGGCTTTTCGGCGGGAACGGCACGCATAAACCGTCCTTGGTGATCCAGGACGAGTTGCACCTGTTGGCAGGCCCGCTGGGCACAACAGTTGGACTGTACGAAACGGCGATTCTCGAACTGTGCGCATGGGATGACTTCGTTCCGAAGGTCATCGCCTCAACGGCGACTATTCGACGCTCACAGGATCAGATCCGCAGTCTCTACGGTCGTCCCACACAGCTCTTTCCCCCCGCGGGTATCGACGCCGGACATTCATATTTCGCCTCGCCCGACAAGGACAAACCCGGGCGACTGTACGTCGGCGTCATGGCCCAGGGGCACACAGCTTCGACGTCGACCGTTCATGTGGGAGCCGCCTGTCTCCAGGCCCCGAAGGAGATCTGCGACGACGCCACCCTTCAGGACACGTACTGGACCACGGTCGCCTACCACAACAGCCTTCGTGAGCTGGGCCGAACCGTCACCATCGCGAGGGACGACATCCCCGCTCGCCTCGAGCACCTGACCCACGACGCCACGCGGCGCCGAAACCTGGACGACGACGCGGTTGTGGAACTCACCAGCAACATCCCTCGCGCGGCCCAACCCCGACTCCTCGAACGCCTGGGCAAACACTTCAAGGAACGCGGCAGCATCTCGTTCCTCGCCACGACCAACATGCTCTCGGTCGGAGTCGATGTCCCCCGACTTGGACTCATGATCATGAATGGGCAACCCAAGACGACATCGGAGTACATCCAGGCCACCAGCCGTGTAGGTCGCCGCCAAGTGCCAGGCCTGATCGTCACCCTCTTCCGCTCGACCAAGCCCCGCGACAGGTCCCACTACGAGTCCTTCGGTGTCTACCATCGAGCGCTCTACCGGCACGTCGAGCCGACCAGTGTCACACCATGGTCCGTACCCTCCCGAAACCGCGCTCTGCACGCGGTACTTGTCATCCTCGTGCGACACGCTCTCGGCCTTAACTCGGAGGACCGAGCGGGGGACATCCTCGATCACACGGACGGCGTCACACGGATCCGGGACCTCATCGTGGACCATGTACGCCGGGCGGATCCAACGGAGGCCGACGCCGCGACGGAACAACTCGACTCCTTGATCGCAGCATGGCAACAAGAGGCCGAGATCGCGCGCAACGACGGCAGCCGTCTCTACTTCCAACCTCAGGGGCGTATGCACATGGCGCTCCTCACCGACTTCGGCAAGCAGGGTGGCCTCTGGGAGACAGCGCAGTCGATGCGTAACGTCGACCGCGAATGCCTGGTCGCCGTGAGGGGAACGCCGTGAAGGACATTCGTCGCAAGGTTCGCAGAGGGCAGACCATCGTGCCTTTCGGCGTCGGAGGCATCCTGGATATTCGAGGTGAATCATTCGTCGCCGCGGATATTCGCAGCTGGGCGGCGAACGGCGAGAGGGTGGAATCGGCCCGCCTGGCGAAGAAATTAGGGGTGCAGGACTTTCGCTCTGCTCCTGTCATTCCATCCGGAAAAGCCGCGTACGCAACGCGTATCGGCCCCGTCTACGTACGCTTCCCCAAGTGGCTATTCTGTCCTCAATGCCGCGAAATGACGTACTGGCGCTCGGGGGGCGAGCAACGGGACAAGGCACCAACGTGCGCCCGCTGCGCCGGAAAGCCGCAGCTTGCTCCGATGCGTTTCATCCAGGTTTGCCGTGCGGGGCACATGGCCGATGTCGACTGGCGCCGATGGGCTCACTCAAGACCCGAGGACCATGCTCAGCGTCAGTGCCAGCAAATGCGTATCCGATTTGTCGCAACGCCTGACTCCTCGGGCCTGGACGCTCTGCGGGTCGAATGCGCAGTGTGCAGGGCCAGACGGAGCCTGGAGGGAATCAGTCAGAAAAACATCCTCAAACAGGTCGGCCTGCCCTGCATCGGAAGCCATCCGTGGCAATCACCCACTGACGAGCCCGAAATCTGCGAGGAAACCCCTCAGGCGGTGCAGCGCGGCGCCTCCAATGTGTACTTTCCCATCACGCACTCAGCTCTCGATATTCCGGCACCTGCAGGAATAAATCATCCCGACGAAGTGACCCAAAGAGTCTTCAACAATCAATACTGGCCCCATCTTCTGAGCGCAGAGGGTGGACCTATCACAGACAACTTCAAGGCGATCATCGCGAACCAGTGCGAAACGTCGGAAGAATTCGTCGAAACCCTGCGACGCCGCCACACAGAGGACGCAGCGGCAATGCCGTCAGCGGTGGGCGCCGACGACGACCTCAGCATCGACGAATGGGCGGCCTTCTCTTCCCCGGAGTCAGTCACCGGATCGCAGACCTTCTCCGTGCGGCGAACCGAGCTCGGAGTACTGCATGACGACCCCGACTCCATGCAGGAGCTGGCCGCACGGATCGCGGGAGTGGTCGTGGCCGACCGTGTGCGCGAGGTCCGTGCGCTTGAAGGATTTTCACGATATGAACCCAGCGGGGCAGACAGTGACGAAGACAAGGGCGGCCGACTGGTATCGGTCAATACAGCAACTCGAGCGCAGTGGTTGCCCGCTATCGACACCTACGGCGAAGGAATCTTCATCTCCGTCGACGAGGAACATCTGCACGCCTGGGAAACCATCCCGGCTGTTCAAGAGTGGACGCGCCGGATAGAACTCAACTTGAATGCTTCGTTCAAGGCCGATCGGCTGAGAGGGAAGTCTGGACCCGAACTCCTCCCGAGATTCGTGATGCTGCACACGTTGGCTCATCACTTCATCCGGCAGCTGTCGTACGACAGTGGATACAACGCTGCCTCGTTGCGGGAGCGCGTCTATGCCAGAAGTCATGTCAGGGGAAGTGAACTACCGCCCCAAGCAGGTGTGTTCGTCTACACGGCTGCGGGAGATGCCGAGGGAACTCTGGGTGGACTTGTCCGTCAAGGACAACCACCGAATCTCTTGGAAACCCTGATCCGTCTGCTCGAGTCGGCCCAGTGGTGCTCACAGGACCCGTTGTGCGCCGACTCGACCGGCAGGTCACTTGCCAACCTCAACCGGGCCGCATGCCACGCGTGCACGCTGCTTCCCGAGACATGCTGCGAGATCGACAACTCTCTCTTGGACAGGACTCTGCTGGTCGGCGACGGTGACATCCCAGGGTTCTTCCATGGAGTGGTCCAGGCCGCGCTCGAGGAATCAGCGGAAGCCGTGGAACTTCAATGAAATTCCCTTCCCTTCTCGAGATCGCGGACGAGCAGCAAGCCGTCATCGACCTCCCGTTCCACGGAGCCCATGTGGTCACGGGGTCGTCGGGTGTCGGCAAGACCGTGATGGCCGTCTACCGCGCATGGGCACTCGCCACCGCTCGCCGGCGCGTCACCCTCTTCACCCGCTCGAATCTGCTGCGGCAGTACATCAGTCAAGCCTCGCCGGAAATTACCGAATTCGTCGAGGTCACTACCTTCGACCGATGGATCAGACAGCTCTGGCAGTCCCGCTTCCGCACCCAGCCCCCGTGCACGGACGAGGACGGATGGAACTACTCCTGGTTCGAAATGCATCGGGACTGCATCCTGCAAAGGATCACGTCCTCGACCCATCTGGTCGTCGACGAAGCCCAGGACGTGCCTGTCCCCTTCTACGAGTTGTGCCGCACCCTTGGTGTCGAAGTGACAGCGTTTGCCAACGAGGAGCAAAGGATCGACGACGATCACAGCACCGTTGCCGAAATCTGCCGAGCACTGGCTGTGCAAAGCGACCCGATCGTCCTGCACGAAAATCACCGGAACACGCGTGAGATCGCACTGCTTGCAGCCGAGTTCCATGGTGGTGTCAACCGCAACCCGGTGCACCTACCGACACAGGCCGGCCACCGGCCCGGCATCACCAGAGTTCCGTCCCTGGACTACTTCCTCACCGAGTTCGCCCACTATTTCCAGGCACACAAGGATCGCAGCATCGGAATCATCTGTAGGTCGACCCTCCTACAGCGAGAAATACAAAACAGGCTCACACACCTCAAGCTCGACCAGTACACCCAGGCCTATGTGTCCAACGACCGATACCGCGCTGACGTCAACTTCTCCAGGTTCCCCATCCTGATCGTGAACACGGCCAGCATGAAGGGTCTTGAGTTCGACAGCGTTTTCGTGCCGGACCTGGATACCTATACGGAGGATCCGACGACGGTCCTGGCGCGCCTGCGGTTGTTCCTCCTCTGCACCCGCGCTCGGAAGGATCTCCACTTTGCCTATCGCGGACTACGGGAGCCTCCTATCCTGTCGGGCATCTCGGAATCCCTGCTGACCCGACGTGCTGGCTGACCTAACACCCCGCCTCCTCGACCTCAACTTCGAAGTGTTCCTGCGCCCGATCCAAAGCCTCGTCCGGATCGCAGCCATGCGCCCGCAGCCAGTGAAGGAGGTCCGCGATGACATCGATCGCGGCCTCCTCCGCAACGGCGACCGTCAAGGACGAGCCCACCTCACGCCTCGAAGCTCCCCTCTCTCCGTAGCGGCCGAGCAGAGCCTCAGCACGATCAACCCGCAGACCGCCCGTGTGGCCGGTCGACGACCCGAGGCCCGTGGCCAGTTCACACCACGTGACCTTCGAGTCGCTCCGAAGGATCACGCCCCATCGGTCCGCAACGGCGTCGAGAAGAGCCATGCCTCGCCCGCTCTCCGCGTTCGTTTCGGCCGCGAGCAGGGTCGGGAGGGCACGAGTGTCGGGATCGCTGACCTCGATGCGGACGCACGTGTCCTTCATGGTCAGCCGGAACGTGGTGGGCGTATGCGGACCCACGTGAGTAATGACGTTGGCCACGAGCTCGCTCACACACAGCTGCGCGGCTTCGACGACTTCGGGCAATCCCCACTGAGTCAGATGCAGCCGCACGATGCGCCGCAGGGCTGCCACTTCTTCCGGTTCGGCCAGGAAGGGCAGTTCCCATTCC
This sequence comes from Streptomyces sp. NPDC056486, assembly GCF_042795295.1. Classification (NCBI taxonomy): domain Bacteria; kingdom Bacillati; phylum Actinomycetota; class Actinomycetes; order Kitasatosporales; family Streptomycetaceae; genus Streptomyces; species Streptomyces sp. NPDC056486. Next base: position 30,777 of record NZ_JBHTSF010000028.1, on the reverse strand, counting down.
TTCCGAAGCACCCCGCACCGACAGTCAGACATGCTCGACCAGCCCCCTTCACACAGGGCAGGCATCACTTGCTGCGCCCACCTGGGTACTTAGAGTTGCAGTGGAACTCTCAAAATGGAACTCTCATAAAGGGGTCATGGGAGCACGTGACCCTCGCGCGCGCCCCTGGTCGTACGCCCTTGCTCCGCCACCGATGCACGGGCACTCTCGGATCGATCAAAAAGAAAGGTCAGGAATATGGCAGTTGGGCCGACCACCCGCCGTCGCCAGCTCGGCGCCGATCTCCGCCGCTTGCGCGAACGTAAGGGACTCACGTTGGAGGACGCCGGCGCTCGCGTGGGTATCTCCAAGGCCACCCTCAGCCGATACGAGACCAAAGAGGGAACGGTCAAGTGGCCTGCGGTGGATGCCCTTTGCCGCGAGTACGACGCGGACGACGACGTACGTACAGCCCTGGTCGAACTCGCCAAGGGCGCCAAGATCCAAGGTTGGTGGCGCTCCCTGGCCGACCCCGTTCCGGAGTCCATGAACCTCATGCTGACCCTCGAGGACGAGGTGGTGCGCGAGGATCATTACGCATGCATGTACATCCCCGGTCTGTTCCAGACCCGGGCGTACGCCGAAGCCGTGCACCGGGCGTCCGAGATGGGCTGCTCGGATCGCGAGGTGCAACACATGGTCGACATTCGGATGAAGCGGCAGGAGCTCCTTCAGCGCTCCGAGCCGCCCCACATCTGGGCCGTCATCGACCAAGCCGCCATCCATCGCGTCGTAGGCGGGGCCCACATCATGCGGGAGCAACTCCAACACCTCCTGGAGCTGACCGAGTCCCCACACGTGACGGTGCAGATACTGCCGTTCTCGGCCGGGGCTCATGCCGCCGCGGTGGGAAGCTTCGCTCTCCTGCGAGGACAGAGCCAGGACTTGGATGTTGTCTACGTGGACCTGCTCGGTGGCGGACTCTTCATGGAGAAGCCGAAGGAGTTGGAGCGGTACAAGTTGGCGTTCGATTACCTTCGTGCACAGGCTCTTGATCTGCCATCATCCAGCGAAGCCATTCGCCGAAGTCTCATGGAGTTGTGATGGACGCCCGACGCCCTCTCCACTGGTTCAAGTCCTCCTACAGCGGGGGATCCGGGACAGAGTGCGTCGAGGTGGCAGTGACTGAGCACAGGGTCCTGGTGCGCGACTCAAAGTGCACCACCCACGATCGACTCGCCGTCGAGCCGAATACCTGGGCCGGATTCGTCGCATCCATACGAGACATACCGCGCCCCTGACTCGTCGGGCCCTCCGGGCACCGCTTGGCAACCCCCGTACCCCCTGGCACAGTTACCCGAACGGAACCAGCTCAAGGAGCAGAGGCAGACGGGGGCATGGGGCACACGCGGCGGCGCGCAGCACTCGCACTCGGGGCCCTCGTGCTCGGCGGTGTGGCGTGGCAGTGGCCCGTCGGGCGGGACGACGCCGTCGATGCCACCCAGTTCACCATCGCCTTCTTCGCCACCCTCCTCACCGGCGAAGCCGTCATCTTCGCGCTCTCCTTTTCCGCCGCCAGTTCATGGCCCTCACTCCGCGCCATAGACAGCCATATCGCCTTCCGCGAATGGGTGTTGGCAGGGTGGATCGCTGCCATGTTCACCGCAGGTGGGCTTCTTGGGCAGAGTGAGCGGAGTACGACCTACGGGGCGCTCCTCTTCCTCCTCGCCAACTGCTTCGGCATCTTCTCCTTTGCCCGGCTCTTCGGGCTCGCCAGCATCGGCGGGCGCAATCGGCTGCTGCGGCGCACCCTCGGGCTCGGGATCGCCGAACTCCGGGCGCGGCAAGCCACTCCCGGTCATGAGGATCAGCACCTCAGCGATGACCCCGTTGTCGCCTCCTATCTCGGCGCCCTCGATCAAGTCATCAGCGGCAACGACCCCAACGGCATACGCAATCTCGTACTCCAGCTCACCAGCGCCCAAGTCCCCGCATCGGCGAGCGAGGACGTCGCTGCCCTCCACCTGGAGGTCCTCCATCGACTCTGCCGCGCCGCTCTCGTGCGTGGTACCGATCCCGTCGTCGTGGTCGGGTGTGCGGAGTCGATCGTCGAATCCTTGATACGTCGCGTTCGTGCACTGCCCGATCCCGCCGTCGCGCTCGGTGAGGCAAGTCGCTATCTCGCCTGGCTCGGCAGCACCGCGACGCTGATGTCCCAGCGCGGCATCGCCGACAAGCGTGCCGCCCGCGAGCTCGTCGCCATGTCCGTCGACAGCCGTCGACTCGTTCTCCGGCAGGCCGATCCCGATCCCGTGTCCGTGAGCAGTTCCGCCGATATGGGGTCCGTCTTCGAGAGCCCGATGGCCATGCTGCTCTGGGCTCAGGATTTCACCGAGTTCCATGGTTCGGATCAGGCCGGGGCCTTCTACGGGATCCACCAGTTCCTCACCGGGCGGAAGTTCATGGGGAACTACTGGGACGGCGCCTCCGTGTTGAGCGAGACCCGGGCCGTCCTCTACGGAAACGCCGGCGGACCCCCGGCAGATACTCCCGAGGCTCGTCGGTCCCGTGAACTCTTCAGCGGTGTCACTGAGTTCGATCGCTTCTGGGGGCTCGTCTCCGTCAACGCCCTCGCTACCTTGCGCGACGTGCGGGCCGAGCACCCCGCCGAGCTCATCCGGCCCGAATTCACGCCGGATCCGCAGCTCCTCGGCGCCTATCTGCGGACATTCGCCAGCCATCGATGGTTCGACACCGCCGCGGATGCACAGAAGGCCCTGCTCACCCTCATGGTGCGCAGCGACGGTTTCGACTCACCCTGGGAGCAGGCCGAGCGGCGCCGGGAGCGGTCGGTCATCCGTACACCCGCTCCCCGTAGTGCGCCTCATGGCCGACCCGCTGCCATGGTCCTCGCCGTCGCCGCCCGCCTGGCGCCCCTCGCTTCATGCGAACCGGATGACGAACTCCGCGCCTTCCTCAGTGGGCTGTCCGCACCTGCGCTGAACGCCGCGGCCGGTCTCGCGCGTCGCGTCCTGCCCGGCGCCGCGGGCCTCGATGACCCGCGGGAGGCTGTCGTCACCGGGTTACGTGTTCTCCAGCTCGTCGGCGCCCATGCCGGGAGCACCCCGTGAACTATGAGGAGTGGATCGCGGCCATCGACCGCGTCGGCGGAACCGGCGTACGGGCTGCCCTTGTCGTCCAGTGCGGTCTGGAGTGGCTCCTTCCCGAACGGCTGCCCCTCCGTAACGCCGTCGACGAAGCCCTCATCAACGCCCAGCTACGCGGGGGTACTTCGCTGCGCATCACCCGCGTCCTGCTACACAATCTTCCGGCCGCCATCAGCGACGGGCCCGGGGGGCCGGCCATGGCGCGGTCCTTCGAGCAGTGGAACCACCGGCTCGCGGCGTCCGCCGTGCTCCTCCAGGCGCCCTCCCCGCACATTGAGCGGCTCATCATCGAAGGAAGCGAAGCCGGCGCATCCGTACCGGATATGGTCGATGTCCAGGAAGGGGGCCGCTGGTGCGATGCGCCGCGCACCGCAGAGGTCCTGCGGATCATCTCGAGCCCGGGTGCGACGACGCCTCTGACCGGTTACGACGTGAACCTGGACGGGCCGTTCAGCGATTCGGACCCGTCGGTCCACATGTGACACGTACGACGCGAGGGAGAGAGATTCCGATGCCTTACGCACCCGAGACCGAGCAGGACCGCAAGTTCCTGGAGCAGGCCATCGCCATCTCACGGCACTCCCTGGAAGACGAAGGGAAGACTCCCTTCGGCGCTGTCGTGGTGGTGGACGGTGAGGTCGTGGGCACAGGCACCAGCTCCGTCGTCGAGCTCCAGGACCCGACCGCGCACGCGGAGGTCATGGCGCTGCGCGACGCGGGCAAGCGGCTCGGGCGGCACCTCATGGAGGACGCCGTGATGTACGCGAGCAGCGAGCCCTGCCCCATGTGTCTCACCGCCTGCTACTGGGCCCGGATCCCCCGTCTCGTATACGCCGCGACCAGTCGCGACGTCGCCGCCAACGGCTTCGAAGACCTCCAGTTCTACCGGGAGTTGGCCCTCCCGAACGCCGAGCGCCGCCTGCTGGCCGAGGTACCCGTACAAGGCGACCTGCGGTCCACCGCTGCCGGTTCCCTCGCCGAATGGTCCGCCGCCCTGCCGTTCCCGGTGGAACCCAAGCTCTGAAGCTCTGACCGAGTTCCAGTAAGCCCCCGAAGTCGGCGCCCGCGGCGGGCGCGGTCTATGGAACGCATGGAAGCGGCCCGTGTGGAACAGGCCCAGCCGCTTGAAGTGAAGGCAGAACCTCACCCAACTTCATCGCCGTCCCGACCAACCCAGGAGTAACCCCCATGCCCCGCACCACCCCGCCACCCCTCCTGGACGTCGAAGCGCTCTTCCCCATGCTCAAGCCTCTGCGGCGGGAGGCCGTGCGGCTGCATCCGCGGCGGGGGGAGCCCGGCCCGTGGGACAGTTCCGTGGGCGGGCCCCTGTCGTGGCCGGCAAGTGAGCCTTGGCCGCACTGTGAGGACTCGCATCCGCGGACCCGGCTCGCGCCGGCCGACGATGATTTCGCGCACGCCATGGTCCCGGTGCTCCAGCTGTACGCCCGTGACGTTCCCGAACTGCCCTTCCCCGAGGGCACCGACGTCCTTCAGGTCGTCTGGTGCCCCTTCGACCATGAGGCCGGTTACGTGCCCCGGCCCGAGATCTACTGGCGGGACAGCACGCGGTCGGAACCGCTGATCGAAGAGCCGCCCCGGCCCGTCGGCGCCGGTGACGTCTATCTGCCGGACCCCTGCGTGCTGCACCCCGAGCGTGTCGTCGAGTACCCGAACTGGGATCTCGACGACGAACTGGCCGAGGAGCTGGAGGAGACGTTCGAGGAGATGGAGGAGCGTGCCGCGGAGGACGGAAGTCCCTGCGCCTACCGGTCCCATCTCAGCGTCGCTCCCGGTATCAAGGCAGGTGGCTATCCGAGCTGGACCCAGGATCCGTACTGGCCCACCTGCCCCGGACCTTGCGGGCAGCGCATGCGGCACCTGGTGACCATCAAGAGCGCCGAGTTCGACGGGGTGTCCTGGCGGCGCTGGGTGCCCGTAGAGGACCGGTCCGGCGGAGGGACGGATGACGGCTCGGGGGACGGTTCGGGGGACGGATGGAACGTGCTCGGTCTCCCTTACGAGGAGCGGAAGGCCCTTCAGCGCGCGCCCGACATCATGCTCGGCGACATGGGCGGCATGTATCTCTTCGTCTGCGGGCACGGCTGCCCCGGTATGCCCTTCCGGTATCACTCCGACTGTTCGTGAGAGATACGGAACGGGGCGGGACGGCAGCGGCCCGTTCGCCCCGGCCAAGGAATCGAAGTTACGTGGGTGGCGGCATCCCCCACGCAGCGGCGACCCGCGAACCTCGCGCATTGCAGGAAAGTCCCACGACACGCCGGGCAGGGAGCGGGCGGAGTGGGATTTCTCTGCATTCCGCCCCTGCCGTACACCCTGCCCCGCCCGCTCATCCGCCTGGTCCGCAGCTCCAAGGGCATCACCCACGATCGACTTACCGTCGAGCCAGGTGCAGAGTGCAGAGTGCCGAGTGCCGGGTCCTGTCGTGTCTCGTTTCGTCGATCGCGTCGATTTCGTCGATCTTGTTCGGCCGTACCGCGCTGTTCGGCGCCTCACAAGTGGGACGGTATGAGGGACCGCGTCCGCCCAACGGAAGAGACCCGTCAGCATGGCCGTCATCCACCACACCGACCTCAGGCCGACCAAGCTGGAGTTGCTCACCTCCTGGCTTCCCTCCCGGCCCTGGTACGGCGGCGGCCAAGACGACCAGGGCGAACCAGAGTTGGCCAAGTCCGGCGGCTTCCGGTTGGACGATCCTCGGGGGGAAGTGGGGATCGAGTTCATCGTGGTCACCGACGCCTCCGGCCCCCACCCGACCACCTACCTGGTACCGCTCACCTATCGCGGTGCCCCGCTCGACGGGTTGGAGCACGCCCTCGTCGGCACGATGGAGCACGGGGTGCTGGGGCGACGCTGGGCCTACGACGGCTGCCACGACCCGGTGTTGGTCGCCCAGTTGCTTGGCCTGATCGAGGGCCGGGTCCAGGCCCAGGACCAGAACACCAGCGACACCCCCGACCGGGAAATCACCTGCTCCTACGTCGGTGAAGGCGCGGCCTCCGCGCTTTCCGCGCCCGCATCGGCCTTCACCACCACTGCCACCGACGACCAGGACGGCACCGCGCTCGCTCTCCCGCATGGCGCGGCCCTCCGCCTGCACCGGGCCCTACAGCCCGCCCAGAACGACCCGCCGGTCCTTCCGCAGGGAGCGACCGGCCGCGTCTCCGGCTCCTGGCGCATGCCGGACGGCACCTCGGCCCGGGGGCTGTTCGCCGTCCTGCACACGGGCTTCGGTCGTGACCGGGGAGCGGCGCCTACGACTCACTGATCCGATGATCCGCCGCGAACAGTGAACCGTCACTGAGGCGAGACTGAGGCGAAGGCAGCGGCGAAGACTGCGGCGAAGAACGTCACCCTGAAGCTTTGAGCCTCTCCACATCAGCCGACGGCCGGCCCAGCCGGAGCCGGAGCCGGGGCCTGCGGGGCGCCGGTCGTCGCCGGGCCGTGCGTGCCTGGCGCTCGGCCCGATGCGGGCAAGCGAAAGGGGGCCCGCTCTTGGCGGGCCCCCTTCGCGGCGGCAATCGGGGCTCAGGCCCCGGCATCCCCGGCCCCGCCCCCGAGAGGCTTCGCCGCGGAGAGGTGCCTCAGTGGTTACTGGCGTCCTGCTCATCGTCGCCGCCTGCGAAGTGACCGGCGCCCGAGGTGATGCCCGCGGGGCCGCCGAGGTTCTCGAAGGCGTAGCGGCCCTCCCAGCCCTGGTCGTAGCCGTTGTCGTCGCCATGGTCGTCGCCGTGGTCGTCGCCGCCCGCGCGGTAACCGGCGCCATGGGTGATCCCCGCGGGGCCGCCGAGGTTCTCGAAGGCGTAGCCGGCCTTCCAGCCCTCGTCGTTGTCGTTGTGGGCGAGGGCGGTGCCGCTGGCGCCCAACACGGCCGCGGCGGCGAGAGCGGAGGCAGCCAGGGCGGTACGAATACGCATGGAATCCCTTTCAGGTATGTGACGATCATGCCGTTTGTCCAGGTTTTCCCCTCTTCCCGGACCGCACAGACCTGCCCCGCTGCAATTCACTCGGACAGCGGCCCCTACCCGACCCGCTCGTCCCAATCAATCCGGTGTTCGAACTGCCAGGCCCCCCACACCGCGCTCCCGCCCCCGCCCGCCTTCATTGCCACCGGCAGCAGTGCGTCGCGCAGGGCGCGGCTCAAGGGGCCCGCCGGTTTCGGGGTGGCTGTGCGGGCCGCTGCGGAGGTGGCCGTCGGGGCGGCTGTGGCGTGCTTGAGGATGCGGTCCACTCGGGGGCGGCGCAGGGACTCGTACGCCTTGAATGCCTCGCCGGGGGGCAAGTCCCGCAGGCAGCGCGCCAGTTCTACCGCGCTCTCCGAGGCGAGCGACGCGCCCTGGCCCGATGTCGGGGGCGTGGCGTGGGCCGCGTCTCCGATCAGGATCATGCGGCCCCTGCTCCAGGTGCGGATGGGAGGCATCGTTTCTGTGGGTCCGGTGATCACGAGGTCCGACGGGATCGTGGCCGCCAGCAGGTCCGGCGCCGGGGTGCGGTCGTCCGTGAACGCCTCCCTCAGGCGCTTCAGCCACTCCCCCGCACCCACCGCCTGCGTCTCCGTCGACGTCATCGGCTCGCGGTGCGGCAGGTTCGCCGACCAGACCGCCGAACCGTCGTCCTGGATCTGGTAGGCGAAGTACGCCCTCTTGCCGAAGCACATGTACAACACCCCCTCCGTCGAGGGGAGTTCTGTTGACTTCGGCACGCTTGCCGAGAACGTGAGCATTCCCGCGTAGTGCGGCTTCGGGGTCGACGGGTCGATCAGTGAACGCACCGTCGAGCGCAGGCCGTCCGCGCCGATCAGGATGTCCGCCCTCGCCAGTGAACCGTCCGAGAAGCGGGCCGTCACTCCCGTGCCCGTGTCGGTCGCGTCCAGGAGGCGCTTGCCTCTGTGGAGCGCTATCCCGCGGCGGGCCGCCTCCGCCACGAGCGCCTCTTGCAGCTCCGTGCGCCAGACGAAGCGTGTGGTGGGGAGGTCGGCGGGCGGGGCGAGTTGGGCCAGGTGTCTGCCCGTCCAGCTGCGCAGGCCGAGGGCGGTCACCGGGGTGCCGATGGCGCGCACCGCCTCCGCCGCGTCGATCGCCTCAAGCGCCTGCTGGCCGTTCGGGGCGATCGTCATGCCGCCGCCGAAGCGGGAACTCCGTTCCTTCGAGACGGAGTCGTCGTACGCCTCGTACACCGTCGCCTCAATGCCCGCCTTGTGCAGGGCCATCGCCGCCACCGGGCCTGCGATGCCACCCCCGATGACCAGGGCAGTTCGGGTGCGGGCAGTGGTTCGCGCGGTCATCTCTACTATCGGTCCCTCGTCGGCATCGGCCTTCGAGCGCGCCGCGGATGCGCAGCGCACACCCGCACCAACCTACGTGGCGCAGACCCCCTCGCCGCAAGGCTTTCCTGGCGCGTTAGCCTCGGGCCGAAGGCGCATTGAGGGCGTATCGGCAAGAAGCGGAGGCGCAGGCATGGCGAAGGTACCGGCAGCGGCAGTGGCCGCCAGTGGACTCGTCGGAGGGTTCGCCGTCGCCCGGTGGACCAAGAAGCGGCCGCTCGGCGGCCTCGTGCTCGCCGCCGCGGGGGCCGCTGCCGCGCGGCAGTGGCGGCAGGACGCGGGCGGCAGGACCGCCGCCGCGCTCAGCACCACGTACGTCGCCGCCTTCGCCGGGTCGCATCCCCTCGCCAAGAAGGTCGGGGCCTGGCCCGCGATCTTCGGGGTCGCGGGGGGCGTGGGGCTTGCCTCTTGGGCGCTCGCCGATCGACGCCGGGCGCCGGTCGATCCCACCGGTTCCGTCTGACCCCACCGGCTCCGCGCCTCGGTTCAGGCCTGGGTCTCGCTGTCCCTGAACAGGCGCGCGAACCCCGCCACCACGAGGACGCCCGCCCCCATCACCAGGACGAAGGCCCCCCACGCCAGCGGCCACACCGCCGCGTCCGGCTCCGGGTGGCTGTCGAACGAGACGTACATCAGCGTCGCCGGAGGGCCCGCCACCAGGAGCAGCGCCCAGCCGAGGCGGTCACGGAAGCCGATGTAGGCCGCCAGGGCCAGCATCGAGACGGCCAGGGCGGTGATTCCCAGCGCCGTCACCGGCGTCGTCTCGTTGATCGCGCCGGGCGTCTCGGGTCGGTTGCGCAGATCCCAGGGCAGGCAGAGGAGGTACGCCGCTGCCGCCGCGCCGGCGCCGAGCGCGCGCGTCACCCAGCGCCGCAGGGGAGGGCTGTCGGGCAGGGACCACAGCAGGTTCCGCGGGTTTATGGGGCTCAGTTCATGGCGCGGGCTCATACGCGGGTACATGCGCGGGCTTATTCGCAGACTCGTGCGCGGGCTCATGTGCATCGACTTTGCCGTCATGGGCATGAGCCTGTCGACTTCGCCATGGGGCGCGACAGAGTACGCGTACTCAGACCGGTATGCGGGAGGGGCAGGCGAGGCATGACGGCACGGGCAGCGCGGGCCACCTCAGCTGCCCGTCACCCCTCACCCGTCACCCGCCACCCGTCACACCCCCGTGCCTCTGAACGTCGTCCGGTACGAACCCGGCGACACCCCGAGCCCCGTCTGGAAGTGCTGCCTCAGCGACGCGCCCGTGCCAAAGCCCGCCTCCGCCGCGATGCGGTCGACCGTGCGGTCCGTCTCCTCCAGGAGCTCGCGGGCCCGGTCCACGCGGCGCTGCGTCAGCCACTGCATCGGCGTCAGGCCCGTCTCCTCGCGGAAGCGGCGGCTGAAGGTGCGCACGCTCATGGATTCCTGGGCGGCCAGCTCCGCGAGGGTCAGCGGTTCCGCCAGGCGCTTCTGGGCCCACTCGCGGGCCCGGCCCGTCGACGTCAGCTGAGGCTCCGGCACCGGGCGTCGGATGTACTGGGCCTGGCCGCCCTCGCGATGCGGGGGTACGACGGTGCGGCGGGCCACGTCGGCCGCCACCGCCGAGCCGTGGTCGCCGCGGATCATGTGCAGGCAGAGGTCGATGCCCGCCGCCTCGCCCGCGGAGGTGAGGACCTGGCCCTCGTCCACGTACAGGACGTCCGGGTCGACCGTCACTGCCGGGAACGTACGGGCGAAGAGGTCCGCCGACAGCCAGTGCGTGGTCGCCCTGCGGCCGTCCAGGAGGCCCGCTGCCGCCAGGACGAAGGCGCCTGTGCAGATGGAGGCGATACGGGGGCGGGCGCGGGCGCCGGTGGCGGGCTTGAGCGCCTCCGCGAGGTCGGGCGGGAGCCGGCCCGGGCCCAGTGACTCGTCCTGTTCGTGCGAGGCCGGGATGATCACCGTTCCCACGCCCGCTACCGCCTCGGGGCCGTGCTCGGCATAGACGGGGAAGTCCGCGTCCGTGCGGATCTTGCCGGGGGTGAGGGCGCAGGTGCGGAGGTCGTAGAGGGGCTCTCCGGTGGAAGGGGCGCGCGCGTTGCCGAACAGCTGGTGGACCAAGCCCAGCTCCATGGGGAGTACGCCGTCGCGGATCAGGACCGCGATGCTGTGAGGCTTGGTCACTTGCGCTTTTCCTTTCCCCAACCCCGCCCCTTCCCGAAAACCCGCTCGGCGCGGGGGCCTAGTGCCTTGTGGTTGCCGTCATCACCGGCTTCGCCGCGTTCGTCCTCAAACGCCGGACGGGCTGAAAAAAGACCCCCGGACGGGCTGAGAATCAGCCGCCCAGCGCATGCGACACCGAGTAGATCGCCAGACCCGCCAACGCGCCCACCACCGTGCCGTTGATCCGGATGAACTGCAGGTCTCGGCCGATGTGTGCCTCGATCTTCTTCGAGGTGTGCTCGGCGTCCCAGCCCGCGACCGTGTCAGTGATCAGGGACGTGATCTCGTCCCTGTACGTCGTCACCACGTACACCGCGGCGCCCTCGACCCAGCCATCCACCTTCTGCTGGAGCCGTCCGTCCGTCGCCATCCGCGAGCCGAGCGAGAGCAGCGCGGCCCGCACCCTCAGGCGCAGCTCACTGCGCTCGTCCTCGGCGGCGGCCACGATCATCTGGCGTACGGCAGACCAGGCGGATGCGATGAGGTCCTGCACCTCGCCGCGGCCCAGGACCTCCCGCTTGAGCCGCTCCACGCGCTCACGGGTGTCCGAGTCGGACTGGAGGTCGGCGGCGAAGTCGGCGAGGAAGCGGTCCACGGCACCGCGCGCGGGGTGCTCGGGCATGTCCCGCATCTCGGCGAGGAAGCGGAGCAGTTCCTTGTAGACGCGCTCGCCGACCTTCTTGTCGACGAACCTCGGGGTCCAGCCGGGGGCGCCGCCCTGCACCGCGTCCATGACCGACTCGTCGTGCATCACCAGCCAGTCGTGGGCCCGCGTACAGACCAGGTCGACGACCCGCTTGTGGCCGCCGTCCGCGACGACCTTCTCCAGCATCTTCCCGATGCCCGGCGCGATCTCCTGGGCGTCCGCGCGGCGCGTGATGGCCTCGCCGACGACCGCTTGGACGTCCGAGTCGCGCAGGACCGTCAGGGCGCCGCGCAGCGCCGTCGCCAGTTCGGCCGTCACCCGGTCGGCGTGTTCGGGGTCCGCGAGCCAGGTGCCGAGACGGCCACCGATGCCCACGGCGCGCAGCCGGTCCCGTACGACATCGGATGAGAGAAAGTTCTCACCCACGAAGTCGCCCAGGGACGCGCCCAGTTGATCCTTTTTGTTCGGGATGATCGCCGTGTGCGGGATGGGCAGGCCCAGCGGGTGGCGGAAGAGCGCCGTCACCGCGAACCAGTCGGCGAGCGCGCCGACCATGCCTGCCTCGGCCGCCGCCGCCACATAGCCCGCCCAGGCGCCCGCGCCGGAGTTCTGCGCCCACTTGGCGAGTACGTAGACGACTGCGACGAAGACGAGGAGGCCCGTCGCGGTGATCTTCATCCGGCGGACGCCGCGCCGCTTCTCCTCGTCGGCGGGGCTGTACGTGAAGCCGCCGCCACCGCCCACGCCGGGCACAGGCTCCGCGTGAGCCGCGTCACGAGCCGCAACCCCGGGAACTGATCGATTCCTACGTTCCACTCACTCCACCTGGCCCGTTCGCGTGGTTCGCGTCATCCTCATCCGTATTGTCCCCGTCTCTCGGCTTCTCTTCCTGCCCCCTTCTTGCTCCCTTCTTGCTTCCTTCCTGACCGACTCCTGGAACGGACCACAAGTTCCCGGCGTCTGAATGGTCGGAGGGGGGCAGTGTCGGCCGCCTCGCGGCCCATGACGCATCATGGGGTGATCACATCGGAGCCTCGGGCTCCCCCTGCTCGAGGAGAACAGCCCGCATGACCAAGCGTCACGGTTATGCCCTGCTTGCCGCGGTCCTTGCGGTAATAGTGGTGATTTCCGCCGCCATATACCTCGGTGTATCAGGCACCGACGACGGATCTCAGGACAACATCAGCGCGGGGCCACGCGGCCCGCGCAACTCTGCCGCGCCCGCGTCCTCCGGCACCTGGGTCGGCTCCTGGGCCGCGTCCCCCGCGGCGGCCGAACCAAACACGCACCGCAACGGCTTCGCGGGCCGCTCCATCCGCAATGTCGTGCACACCAGCGTCGGTGGCGAGAGCGCCCGCATCACCCTGTCGAACCTGTACGGCCGGCAGCCGCTGAGCATCACCCACGCCTCCATCGCCGTCGCCCTCGGGTCGAACAACCCGGCCGCGGCCCCGGGCACCCTGCGCCGCCTGAACTTCAACGGCAACACGTCCGTGGTGATCCCCGCGGGCCAGCAGGTGATGAGCGACGCGGTCCGGCTGCGCGTGCCGCACGACGGTGACCTCCTGATCTCGACGTTCTCGCCGACCGCGTCGGGCCCCGTCACTTTCCACCCGCACGCCCGCCAGGTCAGCTACGTCGCCGATGGCGACCGTACGGAAGACCCGAACGGCGCCGCGTACAACCAGCAGAGCACCTCCTGGCGCTACCTCTCGGCCGTGGACGTCCTGAGCAACGAGTCGGACGGCACCGTCGTCGTCTTCGGTGACTCGCTCACCGACGGCATCTCCTCCACCATGGGCGCCAACGCCCGCTGGACCGACGGCCTCGCCGCCCGCCTCCGCTCCGATTCGGGCGCCCCGCGCTACGGCGTCGTGAACGAGGGCATCAGCGGCAACCGCGTCCTCTCGGACGGGAACGGTTCGCCCGCGGACAACCCGAGCGGGCTCTCCCGCTTCGACCGCGACGTCCTCGACCGGACCGGCGTCAAGGCCGTCGTCGTCGCGCTCGGCGTCAACGACATCCTGCGCAACCCGCACCAGAACAACCCCGACCGCATCGTCGAAGGACTGCGGGAGCTGACCCGGCAGGCGCACACGCGCGGGCTGCGGGTCGTCGGGGCGACCCTGATGCCGTTCGGGGGCCACCGGGGCTACGAGCCTTCGCTGGAGAACGTGCGCCAGGCCGTGAACGAGCAGATCCGTGGCGGCAAGGTCTTCGACGAGTTCGTCGACTTCGACAAGGCGTTGCGCGATCCGTACGACCCCCGCAAGCTGCGCGCCCAGTACGACTCCGGCGATCACCTGCACCCGAGCGACTCGGGCTACCTGAAGATGGCGGACACGTTCAACGTGACGCAGCTGCGGGGTTCCGCGGCCGCCGAGCTGTAACGCCGTACGAGGCAGGGGCTCGGTCAAGAGAACGAGCCCCGAGCGAAACTCAGCTCCGCTCCCCGCGCTTGCGCATCTGCAGCTCGCGCCGCTCCTCGCGCCTCTCCACCCGCTCGCGGCGGCGCTCCTCCTTCAGGCGCAGCTTCTCGGCCCTGCGGATCTTGCGGTCCACGCCGACGCCGCCCATCAGGGCGAAGCCCTTGACGACCACGCGCGGCGATCCCGGGGTGCCCTCGCCGGTCGCCTTGTCGTCGAAGCCGCCCATGAAGCCGAAGCCCTTGACCACGACGGTCATCTCGGGCGGCACGATGACCTGCATGCCTCCCATGAGGGTCCAGCAGCGGATCTCCACGTCGCGCTCCGTGAACCGCGCCTCGCGCAGGTCGATCTCGCCGCCGCCCCAGACCGCGATCCCGTCGAACTGCGGGCCGACCACCCAGCCGCCCTTGCGGCTGAACCCTCCCCAGAAGGCGAAGCCGATCTTCGACGACGGTTCGCCGCTCACCATCCGCTCGGACCAGTCGATGGCGGCGGGGTCGTCGCTCACCGGGCCCTTCACCATGGACACCTTGGCGCCCACCGCCGGCAGATCCCGCGTGATCGGCTCAAGCTCGCCGTACGTACGTGCCTTGTACGTCGCGTCCAGGCGCTCCTCGAACTCCTCCATGTCGAGGCGGCCCTCGGCCACGGCGTCACGGAGTCGTTCGGCGACGCGCTCGCGGTCGGCGTCGGCGGCCCTGAGATCGGGGAGATGAGGCTGCTCGTCGGTCATACGAGCAGCCTACGAGGTCGCCTTGTCCGCGTACATCTTGGCGATGACCGCCTCGATGTCGGGTTCCCTGACCGAGAGGTCGACCATCGGATACCGGTCCGCGACCCGGGCGACAAGCGGAGCTGCCGACTCCGCCGCCGGGAAGGCGAGCCACTGCCGCGGCCCCTCCACCTTCACCACCCGCGCCGACTCCACCTCGATGGGCGGAAGTTCGCGCTCCAGGTCCACGACCAGGGTCCGCTCGCTCTCCCCCACCTCGTGCAGACCGGCAAGGGCACCGTCGTACATCAGACGCCCGTGGTCGATGACCATCACCCGCTTGCAGAGCTGCTCGATGTCGGTCAGGTCGTGCGTGGTGAGCAGGACCGTCGTACCCGCCTCCGCGTTCAAGTCCCGCAGAAATCCCCGGACTTTGGCCTTGCTGATCACGTCGAGGCCGATCGTCGGCTCGTCGAGGTACAGCACCTCCGGGTCGTGCAGGAGCGCCGCCGCGATGTCCCCGCGCATCCGCTGGCCGAGCGAGAGCTGGCGTACGGGCACGTCCAACAGGTCTGCGAGCTCCAGGAGTTCGACGCACCGGTCGAGGTTCTCCTTGAAGCGGGCGTCCGGGATCCGGTACATGCGGTGCATCAGGCGGTACGAGTCGATCAGCGGCAGGTCCCACCACAGGGTGGTGCGCTGGCCGAAGACCACGCCGATGCGCCGCGCGAGGCGGGTGCGCTCGCGGGACGGGTCGATGCCCGCGACGCGCAGACGGCCGCCGCTCGGCGTCAGGATGCCCGTGAGCATCTTGATCGTCGTCGACTTGCCCGCGCCGTTCGGGCCGATGTAGCCGACCATCTCGCCGCGCGGCACGGTGAAGCTGATGCCGTCGACGGCACGCACCTCGTGCTTCTCGCGCCGCATGAAGCCGGTCTTCTTGCGTACGTCGAAGACCTTCTCGACGCCGTCGAGCTCAATGAGGTCCGGTCCCGAAGGTTCCATGGCGGTTCAGCTCCCTGTGCTGCGGTACGAACGAAGTCCCGTGCGCCAGGCGAGGCCCGCGAGCGCGAGAAGGGCTGCGGCCACGAGCGGCGGCGTGAACGCCACCCACGTCGGCAGGTCGAGCGGGTAGGGCCGGCCGAGGACGTACAGCGCGGGGATCCAGTTCACGAAGGCCAGCGGCAGGATGAAGGTGGCGCCGCGCACCAGGTCCTTGGCGAAGACGGTCGGCGGGAACTGGAGCAGCGTGGTGCCGCCGTACGTGAAGGCGTTCTGCACCTCGGCCGCGTCCTGCGCCACGAACTGGAACGCCGCCCCGCCCACGAACACCGCCGCGAAGATGCCCGCCCCGCAGAGCAGCATCAGCGGGACCATCAGGACCTTCAGCGGGGTCCAGCCGATGTCCAGGACCACGAGCGAGTACACGAGGACCAGCGCCCCCTGCGTCACGCGCCCGAGCCGGTGGAGGCCGAAGCGGTCGGCGGCGACCTGCGCGATCACCGGCGCAGGCCGCACCAGGAGCGTGTCGAGCGTGCCGTCACGCACCCGCTTGCCCAGCCTGTCCATGGACCCGAGGGCGAGGTCCGCGATCCCGAACGACGTGCACGTGGCGCCGTAGAGGAAGGCGATCTCGGAGAGCGAGTAGCCGCCGAGCCGGTCCACCTGCGAGAACATCAGGAGGATCGCCACGAAGTCGAACGCCGTCACCGCGAGGTTGCCGAGCGCGGTCATCGCGAACGACAGGCGGTAGGACATGAGGGAGCGGATCCACATGCCGGAAATCAGCCGGTAGGCGCGCAGGCCGTCCCGCACCTGCGTAAGGCCGTGCCGCACCCGCGTCGACCCGTCGTCCCGCTCCTGCGCCAGGTCAGCCACCCTGGACCACCACCCGTCGCGTGGCCACGGCCTGGAGCAGCCGCCCGGCCGTGAGCAGCGCCGCGGCCCAGCCGATCTGGAAGGCGTACGTCCACAGCAGGTCCACGCCCGTGTGCTTGCCGAGGAACACGTCGGCGGGCACCTGGAGCAGCGCCGACCAGGGCAGCGCGCGGGCGAGTTCGCCCAGAGCGCCCGGGAAGACGTTCAGCGGGAGCAGCATCCCGGAGAAGAAGGTGCCCGCGAGCATCGCCACCTGGGTGGTGCCCGCGCCGTCCATCAGCCAGAACGCGGAGAGCGCCACCAGGAAGCGGATCGCGAAGCTGACCAGGGCGCCGAGGAACACGGCGAGGAAGAACGCAAGCCAGCGCAGCGGTTCGGTGGGCAGCGCCAGGTCGAAGACGAGAGCGCCGACCACCATCGGCACGACACCGCGCCCCAGGAGCTGGAACAGGGCCCTGCCCAGGTCGGTCGCCAGCCACCAGATCTGCAGGTCAGCGGGCCGGTACAGGTCGACGGCGATGTCTCCCGTGCGGATCCGCTCGATCAGCTCGCCCTCGAAGCCGCCGCCCATCAGGGCCATCACCGTGAGCAGCGCCTGCCCCAGCCATACGAACGTCAGCGCCTGCGCCTGGTCGTAGCCGCCGAGCCCGGGCCGCTCGTCCCAGAGCGCGATATAGGTGTAGGCGAGGATCAGTCCGAAGACCGTGTTGGTGAATACCCCCGCCAGAGTGGCCGTCCTGTAGGTGGCGTACCTCCGGAAGCCTCCTCGGGCGACGGCCGCGTATAAGCGGAACCGTCCTGTACGCACACGCATCCCCTTTAGCGAGAGCCTTGACGTTTTTTGCGAGAGCCTTGACGTAAGCCCTTGCCCGGTCCGGGCCAAAGAGACGGAGCCTAGTGCGGTCGTCATCGCTCGTGCCAGGCATTTTCGGCGCACGGCGCGTGCCTGGCGGGGAACGCAGGAAGCGACAGTGTGCAATGGGTCGTACGAGGCGTACGTGACGTACGACGCGAACCGGGAGTTCCACGAGACATGAGCAGCAGCGACGAGCCGCAGCAGCCGGGTGGCAAAGAACCCGAAGGCTGGGCACCCCGCGAACCCGTGGACCCTCCGGCCGACACCCCGGCCGCCGCCTCGGCCGGCACCCCGGCGAACACCGCCGCCGCAGGCGACACCTCTCAGGGCTCGGCAGCGGCAGCCGCAGCCGCGCCGGACGCGGACGGCACCGGTGAGCCGGGCAAGGACGGCAAGAAGGGCAAGAAGAAGCGCCCCAAGCGCAAGGGCTGGCGGCGGATCTTCCCCACCTGGCGCATGGTGCTCGGCGGATTCGTCCTGCTGATCCTGCTCGTCGTCGGCGGCTTCGTCGCGGGCTACATGATCGTCGACATCCCCCCGGCCAACGCGGCGGCCACCGCGCAGAGCAACGTCTACCTCTACGCCGACGGCACCCAGCTGGCCCGCGACGGCGAGGTCAACCGCGAGAACGTACCGCTGAGCCACATCCCCAAGGAGGTCCAGCACGCCGCGCTCGCCGCCGAGGACCGGGACTTCTACAGCGAGTCCGCGGTCGACCCCAAGGCGATGATCCGCGCCGCCTACAACACCGTCACCGGCAAGGGCAAGCAGTCCGGTTCGACGATCACCCAGCAGTTCGTGAAGAACTACTACCTGGGCCAGGAGCAGACGGTCACCCGCAAGGCCAAGGAATTCTTCATCTCCATCAAGCTGGACCGCGAGGTGAGCAAGGACGACATCCTCGCCGGGTATCTGAACACCAGCTACTTCGGACGTAACGCGTACGGCGTGCAGGCCGCGGCCCAGGCGTACTTCGGCAAGGACGTCAAGAAGCTCACCACCGCGCAGGGCGCCTACCTGGCGACGCTCCTCAACTCCCCCAACGCGTACGACATCGCGACCCACCCGGAAAACAAGAAGCGCGCCGTGGGCCGCTGGAACTACGTCCTCGACGGCATGGTCAAGCAGGGGTGGCTCAGCGCCTCCGATCGGGCCAAGGCCGAGTTCCCCGCGCCGAAGGAGGCCAAGGGCTCGTCCGGCCTCTCCGGGCAGCGCGGATACCTCGTGCAGGCCGTCGAGGACTATCTGACGTCCAACAAGATCGTCGACGAGGACACCCTGGCCAAGGGCGGCTACCGCATCACCACCACCCTCCAGAAGGACCGTCAGGACGCCTTCAAGGAAGCCGTCGACGACCAGGTGATGTCCCAGATCGACAAGAAGGCCCGCAAGGTCGACCGCAACGTGCGCGCCGGTGGCGCATCGATCGACCCGAAGACCGGCGAGGTCGTCGCGATGTACGGCGGCATCGACTACACCAAGCAGTACGTCAACAACGCCACGCGCCGCGACTACCAAGTGGGCTCCACCTTCAAGCCGTTCGTCTTCACCTCGGCCGTGGAGAACGGCTCGGTCACCCAGGACGGCCGCCCGATCACCCCGAGCACGATCTACGACGGCACCAACAAGCGCCCCGTGCAGGGCTGGGACGGCGGCACGTACGCCCCCGAGAACGAGGACGACGTCAACTACGGCGACATCCCCGTGAGCACCGCCACCGACAAGTCCGTCAACTCGGTCTACGCGCAGATGGCCGTCGACGTCGGCTCGGACAAGGTCAAGGACACGGCGGTGTCCCTCGGCGTCCCGGCGAGCACCCCCGACCTGACGGCGTCCCCGTCGATCGCGCTCGGCCCGTCCACGGCCTCCGTCCTCGACATGACGGAGGCGTACGCGACGCTCGCCAACCACGGCAAGAAGCCCACGTACTCGATGGTCAAGAAGGTCACCAAGAGCGGACAGGAGGTCGAGCTGCCGGAGCCGACCACCGCGCAGGCCGTCAGCCGCGAGGCCGCCGACACCACCACGTCCGTCCTGCAGAGCGTCGTCGACGGCGGCACCGGCACGGCCGCGCAGGCCGCGGGCCGCCCGGCGGCGGGCAAGACCGGCACGGCGGAGGAGGACAAGGCGGCCTGGTTCGCGGGCTACACCCCCGAGCTCGCCACGGTCGTCTCCGTGATGGGCCAGAACCCCGACACCGGCGCACACACCCCGCTGTACGGGGCGCTCGGCCAGCCCCGCATCAACGGCGGCGCCTACCCCGCCCAGATCTGGGCGCAGTTCACCAGGACGGCCCTGGAGGACGAGGCGATCACGGACTTCGACCTGGATGTGGAGGAGGGCTCCGACGTACCGGAGATCCCGGACCCCTCGGGCACCGTGGAGGACCCGGCGACCGGCGGAGTGGTCACCGGTGGCGGCGGCGAGACGCCGGGCCAAGACCAGGGACAGACCCAGGGTCAGGACCAGGGCCAGACGCAGGGCCAGGACCAGGGGCAGACCCAAGGCCAGGACCAGGGCCAGACGCTGGGCCAGGACCAAGGACAGACGCAGGGCCCGACGGACGGCGGTGCCACCGTCGACGGCGGAGCGACCGACGGAGGCACCCCCACCGACCCGGGCGCCGCCCAGGGCGGCCAGACCGACGGCGCCACCGCCGACGGCGGAACGGGCGTCGCCGAGGGCGCCGTGGGCGGCCTGCCGGACAACTCGGCGGCCAGAAGGAAGGGCGACTACTTCGAGTAGCCCGGGGGGGGCGGGCGCCCCGGGGTACGGCTAGTGCCCCGAGGTCGCCTTCAGACCCACGACTGCGACGAGCAGCAGCACGACGAAGAAGATCCGGGCGGCGGTGACCGGCTCACCCAGAATCACCATGCCGAGCACCGCCGCACCGGCAGCGCCGATGCCGACCCACACGCCGTACGCCGTACCGATGGGCAGCGTCTTGGCGGCATGGGAGAGCAGCACCATGCTCGCGACGATCCCGAGGCCCGTGAACACGCTCGGCCACAGCCGGGTGAACCCCTCGGTGTACTTCATCCCGATCGACCAGCCCACTTCGAGCAGACCGGCGACGAGCAACAGAATCCAGGCCACGACGGCACCTCCGACACGTGAGACGCGAGATCGCGTCACTTGAATGGGGGTGCGTCGTCTTTGCGGAACCCGGTACGGCGCGTCTCGTCGGGGTCCTTAAAAGGTAGCAAAGAACGCGCAAAAGGGGCTGGTGACGATGGTCACCAGCCCCTCGAAGCTGCTGGGCGCTACTACAGATCTCCTACAGATACAGCCCGGTCGAATCCTCGGAGCCCTCGAACCGGTCGGCGGCCACGGCATGCAGATCGCGCTCGCGCATCAGCACGTACGCCACACCCCGCACCTCCACCTCGGCCCGGTCCTCCGGGTCGTACAGAACCCGGTCACCCGTCTCCACCGCCCGCACGTTCTGCCCCACGGCGACAACCTCGGCCCAGGCAAGACGCCTGCCGACGGCGGCGGTCGCGGGGATCAGGATGCCTCCGCCCGACCTGCGCTCACCCTCGGCGGTGTCCTGCCGCACGAGCACACGGTCGTGCAGCATCTTGATGGGCAGCTTGTCGTCGTGCGGGCTCTGTCCCTGGCTTTTGGCGCTCACGCCCCGAACCTACCCGCAGGCGGCACGCCCGTACGATGCCGGGTCAGCCCTTCGTACGACGCCGGGTCAGTGGTTGCGGCGCCGCGAACCCACCGCGAGCAGCCCCACGAGGCCCACGGCCACCAGCGCCACCGGCACGATGCGCTCCAGACGCGGCGCACCCTCCTCGGTCACGAACTGGGCCCGCACGTCCGACACGACGCGGTTGGCACCGACGTACGCCCGGCCGAGGGTGTTGTCCACACTCGCGGCGACCTTGGCCTTCGCGTCACCCACGATCGTCTTCGGGTGAACCCGCACCCCGATCTCGTCGAGCGTCTCGGCGAGCGTCTCGCGGCGGTGCTTGATGTCCGCCTCGATCTGCGCCGGGGTCCTGATATCCGACGTGTCCGACACCGCGCTGCCTCCGTGGTCGTGTACGGCTGTGTGTTCTGCCTGTTCCTTCTGTACGTATCGCTGTACGTATCGCCGACAGTCTGTCAGCTCCACGCCCACCTCACCCCACGGCACCCCTATTACCCTCGACTCCGTCACCACACGTTTGACGAGCATCCCGTTTTACGAGCATTCCGATACGAGCACCTGCGCGAGGAGACCGAAGATGAGCGAGCGACTCACCCCCGGCGACACGGCCCCGGCCTTCACCCTGCCGGACGCGGACGGCAACGAGGTCTCCCTGGCCGGCCACAAGGGCCGCAAGGTCATCGTCTACTTCTACCCGGCCGCCCTCACCCCCGGCTGCACCAAGCAGGCCTGCGACTTCACGGACAACCTCGACGTTTTGGCGAGCGCCGGATACGACGTCATCGGCGTGTCCCCCGACAAGCCGGAGAAGCTGGCGAAGTTCCGCGAGCAGGAGAACCTCAAGGTCACGCTGGTCGGCGACCCCTCCAAGGAGACCCTTGAGGCGTACGGCGCCTTTGGCGAGAAGAAGCTGTACGGCAAGACCGTGACCGGCGTCATCCGCTCCACGATCGTGGTCGACGAGACGGGGAAGGTCGAGCACGCCTTCTACAACGTCAAGGCGACCGGCCACGTAGCCAAGATCATCAAGGACCTGGGCATCTGACACTCCTCCCGCCCCGCCCCCTCCCCCACCAACTGTGACGAAGCCCCCTTCAAGGCCAAGGGGGCTTCCGTTTGCATCGGCCAAGATCGAGCAAGTGATGCCAGGAGGATTGTTCGCAGAACGGAAGGACTACCCATGGCGGCCCACGACGAGGCAGAGGCCGATACCGAGGCTGTGAAGCGTCACCGCACCCTCTTCCGAGCCGTCAAACGCCGCAAAGATCCGCCGCTGCGCCGCACCGATATCACGGTCACGGACGATGCGGCGGTCAAGCGGGCGGTCAAAGCGGCCTCGCTCGGAAACGCCATGGAGTGGTTCGACTTCGGCATCTACAGCTACCTCGCCGTCACCATCGGCCACGTCTTCTTCCCTTCAGGGAACGACACGGTCCAGCTGATCTCCTCGTTCGCCACGTTCGCGGTGTCGTTCCTGGTACGCCCCATCGGCGGCATGGTGTTCGGCCCGATGGGTGACAAGGTCGGCCGCAAGAAGGTCCTCGCCCTGACCATGATCCTGATGGCCATCGGCACCCTGGCCATCGGCTTGATCCCGTCGTACTCCACGATCGGCTTCTGGGCCCCGGTCCTGCTGATCTTCTTCCGCCTCGTGCAGGGCTTCTCGACGGGCGGCGAGTACGGCGGCGCATCGACCTTCATCGCCGAGTACGCGCCCGACAAGCGCCGCGGTTACTACGGCAGCTTCCTGGAGATGGGCACCCTCGCCGGATACGTCGGCGCGGCGGGCCTCGTCCTCATCCTGAACACCGCGCTCGGCTCGGACGCCATGGAGTCGTGGGGCTGGCGCCTCCCGTTCCTCGTCGCCGGGCCGCTCGGCCTCGTCGGCCTCTACCTGCGGCTGAAGCTCGACGAGACGCCCGCGTTCCAGAAGATGGAGGACGCCACCTTCCACTCGGCCTCCGAGGGCGCCTCCAGCGTGGAGACCACCGCCAAGGGCGACCTGGCGAAGATCTTCACCAACTACTGGCCGACGCTGATCCTCTGCATCGCCCTGGTCGGCGCGTACAACATCACCGACTACATGCTCCTGTCGTACATGCCGACGTACCTCTCCGACGAACTCGGCTACGACGACTCGCACGGCCTGCTGATCCTCATCGGCACGATGATCGTCCTGATGCTGATCATCAGCCAGGTCGGCAAGCTGTCCGACCGCTTCGGCCGCAAGCCGCTCCTGATGACGGGCATGATCGGCTTCCTGGTCCTCTCCCTTCCGGCGTTCCTCCTGATCAAGCAGGGCAGCCTGATCGCGGTCTCCGGCGGCATGCTCCTCCTGGGCCTCTCCCTGGTCTGCCTCCTGGGCACCATGTCGGCAACGCTCCCGGCGCTGTTCCCCACATCGGTCCGCTACGGCTCCCTGTCGGTCGGCTACAACCTCTCCGCCTCCCTCTTCGGCGGCACGGCCCCCCTGGTCATCACGTCCCTGATCAGCATCACGGGGAATGACATGGTCCCTGCCTACTACTCGATGGCGGCGGCGCTCGTAGGAGTCATCGCGGTGCTCTGCATGAAGGAAACAGCCCAGAAGCCGCTGTCAGGCTCGCCCCCGTCGGTGGAGACGAAGGAAGAGGCAGCAGAGATGGTGGAGGCCGCGGCTCCGACCCCGCGGTTCTGAGCAGCCGCGCTATCCGAAACACCGGAACGGCCCGCCTCACTTGCGTGTGGGGCGGGCCGTTCCGGCATTTCGCGCGGATGCCTGATCTTTGGGTCACGTGCCGCTCGAACCCTCGGCCCGATAGCATGACTGACTACCGGCGGCGGTGGTGCAATGGCGACACAGCTGGTTTAGGTCCAGTGACCCGTGACAGGGTTTGAGGGTTCGAATCCCTTCCGCCGCACTGATCCCAAGCACCGAAGGCCCGCCTCGCGCACTCCGCGGGGCGGGCCTTCGTCGTACGTGTGGATCCTCAGGCCAACAGCTCCCGCACCACAGGCACCAGCGCCCGGAACGCCTTCCCCCGGTGGCTGATCGCGTTCTTCTCCGCGGCCGAGAGTTCCGCGCATGTGCGCTTCTCGCCCTCCGGCTGGAGGATCGGGTCGTAGCCGAAGCCGCCGGAGCCCGAGGGTGCGTGGCGCAGGACGCCTCGCAACTGGCCCTCGACCACTCGCTCCGTGCCGTCCGGCAGGGCGAGGGCCGCTGCACAGGCGAAGTGGGCCGTGCGGTGGGTGTCGGCGTCGATGTCGCCGAGTTGGGCGAGGAGGAGGTCCAGGTTCGCCTGGTCGTCGCCGTGGCGGCCTGCCCAGCGGGCGGAGAAGATGCCGGGGGCGCCGCCGAGGACGTCGACGCAGAGGCCGGAGTCGTCGGCGACCGCGGGGAGGCCGGTGGCCTTGGCCAGGGCGTGGGCCTTGAGGAGGGCGTTCTCGGCGAAGGTGACGCCGGTTTCCCTGACGTCGGGGATCTCGGGGTAGGCGTCCGCGCCGACGAGGTCATGGGTGAGGCCTGCGTCGGCGAGGATCGCCTTGAGTTCCGTGATCTTGCCGGCGTTACGGGTGGCGAGGATGAGGCGGGTCATGACGACCAGTATCCGCGCCCGCGGTCGTCACGGCGTGCAGACCTTGGTCAGTTCGCCTGCCGCGTCCGTGATCGGGCTGAGGTCCGGGGTCGCGTCGCCCTTGTCGATGGAGTCGCGGACGTTGCCGACTGCCTTGTCGAGGCTGTCGACGGCCTTGTTCACATCGGTGTTGTCGGTCTTGTCGCCGATCTCGTCGATGTTCTTGTCGATGTCGTCGAGCGCCTTGTCGGCCTGCGTGGGGTCGTCACCCGCCTTCTCGACGGCCTGCTGGAGGTCGGTGACGCTGTCGGCTATGGCGTCCGCGGTCTGAACGCAGTCGAGCGCCTTCTCGACGGCGCTGCAGCCGACAAGTCCGACGCCCGCCGGTACGGCGATCAGAACTGATGTGATGGCGATGGCGATACGGCGGTGGCGCGCGGCCATGCGTGGGTCCCTCCCCGAGTGCTGGTGCGGGCGCACAGCTTTGCCCGTGCGCCCGCATTGGTTAGAACGCTCGTGGGGGGTCGATGGTTGCTTGTCCGGCCGCAGTTGATGGTCCTGTGACGGTCCCGGCCGGTCGGCTACTTGGTTGCTTCGAGCGCCTCGCGCTGGAACGCGGCCAGGTCGTCGCAGCCGCCGACGGCGAGGTCGAGCAGCGCGTTCAGTTCCTTGCGGTCGAACGGCTCGGCCTCGGCGGTGCCCTGGACCTCGACGAAGCGGCCGTCGCCGGTGCAGACGACGTTCATGTCGGTGTCGGCCTTCACGTCCTCCTCGTAGCGCAGGTCGAGGAGCGGTACGCCGCCGACGATGCCGACGGAGACGGCGGAGACGGTGTCGGTGAGGGGCTTGCGGCCTGCCTTGATGATCTTCTTGCCCTGGGCCCAGGCGACGGCGTCGGCCAGCGCCACATACGCGCCGGTGATCGCCGCGGTGCGCGTGCCGCCGTCGGCCTGGAGGACGTCGCAGTCCAGGACGATGGTGTTCTCGCCGAGCGCCTTGTAGTCGATGACGGCGCGGAGGCTGCGGCCGATGAGGCGGGAGATCTCGTGGGTGCGGCCGCCGATCTTGCCGCGTACGGATTCGCGGTCGCCGCGGGTGTTGGTGGAGCGCGGCAGCATCGAGTACTCGGCGGTGACCCAGCCTTCGCCGCTGCCCTTGCGCCAGCGCGGGACGCCTTCGGTGACGGAGGCGGTGCAGAAGACTTTGGTGTCTCCGAAGGAGATGAGGACGGATCCCTCGGCGTGCTTGCTCCAGCCGCGCTCGATGGTGATCGGGCGGAGCTGTTCGGGGGTGCGGCCGTCGATGCGGGGCGTGGAAGGCATGCGGCTGACCCTATCGGCAGATGGCTGAGGGGCCTTATTCGCACATGGCTGCCACCTGGATGTCCGTGGCTGCCCGTGGTCGGCACACGGCTGAGGGACCCTCACCCGTTTCCCGGGAAGGGTCCCTCGGCGGCTGTGCTCAGCTGTGTCGGCTGCTCACATCAGGTCTTCGATGTCGGCGGCGATGGGGTCCGCGTCGGTGCCGATGACGACCTGGATCGCGGTGCCCATCTTGACGACGCCGTGGGCGCCTGCGGCCTTCAGCGCGGCGTCGTCGACGAGGCTCGGGTCCTTGACCTCCGTGCGGAGGCGGGTGATGCAGCCCTCGACCTCTTCGATGTTGTCGATGCCGCCGAGCCCGGCAACGATCTTCTCAGCCTTGCTGGCCATGGTGTTCTCCCTGTTCTCAAAGGACGCGGCCTCACCACACCGTAGGTCCGCTTTTTCACGGTAACGCACGGTTGGAGCATCTTCGCGGGCGGTTACGGCACTCGTACCGAATGATGGCGATCAAGGTGCCACCCCTCATGCCATTCCTGCCGGGACGGCACCGTACTCGTTCCGCAACTGGTCTACACCAGTTTTCAACGACCGCCAAACCAGGCTTGTTCCGGAGGGGACGCCGATGAGTACCGACGCAGCAGCGGTGCCGCAGAGGAAGCCGCAGAAGAAGTGGTGGAACGGCCTCTTCCAGGGCCTCCAGAAGATGGGCCGCAGCCTCCAGCTCCCCATCGCCGTCCTGCCTGCCGCCGGCATCCTCAACCGCCTCGGCCAGCCGGACGTCTTCGGCACCGACGGCCTCGGCTGGGACAACGTCGCCAAGGTCTTCGCGGCGGCGGGCGGTTCACTCCTGGACTCCACCCTCGGTCTGCCCCTGCTGTTCTGCATCGGTGTCGCGATCGGCATGGCCAAGAAATCGGACGGCTCCACGGCGCTCGCGGCGGTCGCGGGTTTCCTCGTCTACTACGCCGTGCTGCGCGCCTTCCCCGACGCCTGCCCCGCCGACACCACGTTCGGCGTCGCGGGGATGTGGAGCGGCGTCTGCGTGGCGAAGGACGGAACGGTCGCGCAGGCCGCGTACCAGAATCCAGGGGTCTTCGGCGGCATCGTGATGGGCCTGCTCGCCGCGTGGTTCTGGCAGCGCTACCACCGCGTGAAGCTGGTCGACTGGCTCGGCTTCTTCAACGGCCGCCGTCTGGTGCCGATCATCATGGCCTTCGTCGGTCTGGTCTTCGCCGGTGTCTGCGTGTGGATCTGGCCGCCCATCGGCGACGGTCTGACCAGCTTCTCCAAGTGGCTCGTGGACCTCGGGTGGCTGGGCTCCGGCATCTTCGGCGTGGCCAACCGCGCACTGCTCACGATCGGCCTGCACCAGTTCCTGAACACGTTCGTCTGGTTCCAGTTCGGCGACTTCACCAAGCCGGACGGCACGATCGTCCACGGCGACATCAACCGCTTCCTGGCGGGCGATCCGACGGCGGGTCAGTTCACATCGGGCTTCTTCCCGATCATGATGTTCGCGCTCCCCGCGGCGGCCCTCGCGATCACCCACGCGGCCCGCCCCGAGCGCCGCAAGGTGGTCGGCGGCATGATGCTCTCGGTCGGCCTGACGTCGTTCGTCACCGGCATCACCGAGCCGATCGAGTACTCGTTCCTCTTCATCGCGCCACTGCTGTACGCGATCCACGCGGTCCTGACCGGTGTCTCCATGGCGGTGACGTGGGCCCTGGGGGTCAAGGACGGCTTCAGCTTCTCGGCGGGTCTGATCGACTACGTCATCAACTGGAGTCTCGCGACCAAACCCTGGCTGATCATCCCGATCGGTCTTGCCTTCGCCGTCGTGTACTACGTGCTGTTCAGCTTCGTGATCCGCAAGTTCGACCTGCATACGCCCGGGCGAGAACCCGAGGAGGAAACGGAAGCGCAGGACGCGGAGCAGACGAAGGCTTAGCTCCAGCAGGAGCGGAGCGGACGCCCCCGCGCGCGGCCGCATGCGGAAGCCCCTCGGACCTTCGGTCCGGGGGTTTTTGCCGTTCATTTCGCGTTATGGCAGACCCCACAAATCTCGTGGGTTCCTTACGTCACCTTCACCGTGCTACAACAGGTCTACACCACTAATTGGTGTAGACCATGCGGCCGTCCGCCGCGGTCCCCGGAGACGCCGCCGTCCCCCACTTCCATGTCCCCAGGCGGCGCCTTGCCCACTGGAGGAAGTTGTGTCCACGGCCAGTTCCGCTCCTGCGGCAGAGAAGAAGAAGGGCGCCGGCGCGATGGCTGTCATGCAGCGCATCGGCCGCAGCCTCATGCTGCCGGTCGCCGTGCTGCCCGCAGGCGCCCTGCTCATCCGCCTCGGCCAGACCGACATGCTGGGCCGCGAGTCCTTCCCCGAGTTCGTCACCAAGATCGCCACGTTCATGGCGGCAGGTGGCAGCGCGATCATCGACAACATGGCGCTGCTGTTCGCCGTCGGCATCGCGATCGGCTTCGCCAAGAAGTCGGACGGCTCGACCGCTCTCGCCGCCGTCACCGGCTACCTGGTCTTCCAGAAGGTGCTCGGCACCTTCACGGACAAGAACCTGCCGAAGGTCGCCACCGCCGTCGACGGCAAGGTCGTCATGGTGGACGCGCCCGTGGACGCCAAGGTCCTCGGCGGTGTGGTCATGGGCATAGTCGTGGCCCTGCTGTACCAGAAGTTCTACCGGACGAAGCTGCCCGACTGGGCGGGCTTCTTCGGTGGCCGCCGTCTGGTCCCCATCCTCTCCGCCTTCGCGGGTCTGTTCATCGGCATCATCTTCGGCTACATCTGGCCGGTCCTCGGCACGGGCCTGCACAACTTCGGTGAGTGGCTCGTCGGTTCGGGCGCGGTCGGCGCGGGCATCTTCGGTGTCGTCAACCGTGCGCTGATCCCCGTCGGCATGCACCACCTCCTCAACTCCTTCCCGTGGTTCCAGGCCGGTTCGTACGAGGGCAAGAGCGGCGACATCGCCCGCTTCCTCCAGGGCGACCCGTCCGCGGGACAGTTCATGACCGGCTTCTTCCCGATCATGATGTTCGCCCTCCCGGCCGCCTGCCTCGCGATCGTCCACTGCGCACGCCCCGAGCGCCGCAAGGTCGTCGGCGGCATGATGTTCTCCCTCGCGCTCACCGCGTTCGTCACCGGTGTGACCGAGCCGATCGAGTTCACGTTCATGTTCATCGCGCCGGTCCTGTACGCGATCCACGCGGTACTCACCGGTGTCTCCATGGCGCTCACCTGGGCGCTCGGCATGAAGGACGGCTTCGGCTTCTCGGCCGGTGCGATCGACTTCTTCCTCAACCTGGGCATCGCGACCAAGCCCTGGATGCTCGTCCTCGTCGGCCTCTGCTTCGCGGCGGTCTACTACGCGATCTTCCGCTTCGCGATCACCAAGTGGAACCTCCCCACGCCGGGCCGCGAGTCCGACGAGGAGCTCGCCGAGCTCCAGAAGGCCGAGGCGAAGTAGGTCTCGCCGCACGAATCGGGAGAGCCCCGCACCGTTGGGATCAACGGTGCGGGGCTCTCCCGTCTCCAGGCGACGCTAGATCTCGTAGCTCCGGCCGGCCGTTGCCAGTTCGGCTGGGCCGTCGTACGCCGTTCGTGCGTCCGCCAGGTTCACCTGGGGGTCCGTCCACGGCGGGATGTGGGTGAGGAGGAGGCGTGCGGCCCTCGCGCGCTGGGCCGACTCGCCCGCCTCACGGCCGTTGAGGTGGAGGTCGGGGATGTCCTCCTTGCCGTGCGTGAACGCCGCCTCGCAGAGGAACAGGTCCGTGTCGGCGGCCAGTTCGTCGAGCGCGCCGCACGCACCCGTGTCTCCCGAGTACGTGAGGGACTTGTCCCCGTGCTCGATACGGATGCCGTACGCCTCGACGGGGTGGCACACCTTCTCCGTGCGGACCGAGAACGGGCCGATGTCGAACGAGGCCGGCTTGACGGTGTGGAAGTCGAAGACCTCGCTCATCGAGGAGGCCGAGGGGGTGTCGGCGTACGCGGTGGTCAGGCGCTGTTCCGTGCCCTCGGGTCCGTAGACCGGGATGGGGGCGCAGCGACCGCCTTCGTGCCGGTAGTAGCGCGCCACGAAATAGGCGCACATATCGATGCAGTGGTCGGCGTGCAGATGGCTGAGGAAAATCGCGTCCAGGTCGTACAGACCGACATGGCGCTGCAACTCGCCCAGGGCACCATTGCCCATGTCGAGAAGCAGCCGGAAGCCGTCGGCCTCGACGAGGTAGCTCGAGCAGGCCGAGTCCGCGGACGGAAACGACCCCGAGCAGCCGACGACGGTGAGCTTCATGGAGCGGAAACCTCCGGGGGCGAAACGGGGGTTGTGCGGGGGCCTTGCGGGGGCTCTCGAAGGGGCCTGCGAGCGGCTCTTCGAGGAGTTCTGCGGTCCGTCGAGCGTAAGGCGCGAAAGTGCCGGTAGCTCCTCCGCCGTGGGCCGTTGTGGGAGAACTCACCTGCTCTGTCACCGGTTCGGGGGGCGCGCGGGGCGGGGAGCGCGCCGGTACGGTCTGCGGTATGGATACGTCGTGGTGGCTCGCGCTGGCCGCTGTGGTGGTGCTCGCCGTGGTCGCCACAGTGGTCGACGGCTGGGGTCGCGGCAGCCGCGGACCACGTGGGCGGACCACCCGGCCGCCGGGTCGACCGCGGGACCGGCCGCGCGGCCCGCGACGGCAGTCGCCGGCGCCGAAGCCCGCGGAAATCTGGTGGGCGCGGGTGCCTTACGAGGACGGTCCCGGTGACAAGGACCGGCCCTGTCTCGTCCTGTCCGTACGGGGAGAGACCGCGGTCGTCGCGAAGATCACCAGCAAGTACCACGACGAGCGGCCCGGGGTGATCCCGCTGCCGCCGGGCTCTCTGGGGGACGCTCGGGGGCGGCCCAGCTTTCTGGAGACCGACGAGCTGCGGGATGTGCCGGTGTGGGAGTTCCGCAGGCGGGCGGGGATCGTCGATCCGGCGTTGTGGGATCAGGTGCGGCACTTGGCGCGGTGATGAGCAGCAGAAAACGCCGGACGGGCTGAATGAATTC
>NZ_JBHTSF010000027.1:0-78142 GCF_042795295.1 Streptomyces sp. NPDC056486 | reverse complement strand
GGTGGATGGGCGGGAGGTAGACGACGTCGAAGCCCATCGCGGCGATGGCCGGAAGTCGCTCCGACGCGGTGCGAAACGTCCCCGACCGCGGGGCCCTGCCCTCCCGGACGACGGCACCCTCCGAACGCGGGAAGAACTCGTACCACGACCCGAACAGCGCCCGCGGCCGCTCCACGAGCAGGGGGAGTGCCGGGGAGCATGAGATCCGCTCACGCAGGGGATACCGCGCAAGAACCGCGTCCACCTGCGAAGTCAGCGCGGCCTCCAGACGTTCGGCCGGGGACCGCGAATCGTCCTGCAGCGCGTCCACGGCGGCAAGGAGCACCTGCTGATCTGCTCCCCGAGGAGCTCCGTGTGCCGCTCGCTCGTACAGCAGCGCGCCCTCTTCGAGCATCAGTCCGGCGTCGATACCGGCCGGAACCTTGATCTCGGCGGAGTGCCGCCAGCCACGCACGGGGTCCACCCAGGCCTCCACGCCGTACGTCCAGTGCCCCTCGACGTCCGGGGTGACGTCCGCGCCCCAGCGGTCGCTGCCGGGGGCCAGCTCGCGCATCGGCGTCCACGCTCCGGGGCGCCCCTGAGGGTCACGCAGGACGACATTGGCGCCGACCGCCAGCGAGCCCTCACCGAAGACGGTGGCCGTGATCTGGAAGCTCTCGCCGGAAACCGCCTTCGCCGGGCGTCGGCCGCAGTCGACGACCGGCCGGACGTCCAGGACGGGCATGGCGACGGAGGTGGGGACAGAGGTCGTCTCCGGAGCTGACGTCATCGGTCTCTCCTCCACCGAGTTCGAGTGCGGGCACGGGTGCGGGCTCGAGTGCGGGCTGCTCTCGCGCACGTGGGCGCAGGTAGAGCTCGGCCGCGTCGGCGGCGACCCGTGCCGTGCTCTCACCCATCAGCACGCACAGGGTGCGAGCGGTGTCTTCGAAGTGGACCCGCACGGCGTGGTCGGCGGGACGGGCGAGCAGCAGCCTCTCCCACGCCCGGTAGTCGCACAGCTGCCGTGCGACATCGGCCTTGGCAGGCAGCAGCACCACGCTGGTCACCCTCGTTCTTCGTCACGCCGGTCATGCCGGTCACGCCGGTCAAGCCATATGACTCATGGTGCACGTATGGGCACTCAGCGTCCTGTTGGGAGTGTTGCCTCACCAGGCGCAGGGGGCTCCTGTTGCGCAAATGGAGTAGCGCTCGCACTCTGAGACTGACCCAGAAGTGATCAGTGCTCACGTTCCGTGTTCGGGGCTCGGTCGGTAAGACCGAGGAGGAGCGGGAGCTTCACCGAGAGGAGCCAGGAGCGATGAAATCCGCGATCCCTTGCTACTACCACCTCGACGTGGAGGTCAGCCCGGAAAAGATCGAGCAGATCAGGCGCATTCTGGCCGCGCATCTGCGGCACTGGGGACTCGGGGTTCTCGCCGAACCCGTCGGCCACTGCTCCGGAGTGCTGCTCCACGCGATCGAGGAGCACGGAGCGGACAAGAGGGCCGTCGTGGAGATGTGGTGGAACGGACAGCACCTCATCACCGCCGTATCGGACAACAACCCCGACCTTCCTCAGCGGCACTACGGGCCGCAGGGCTGCCTCACGCAGATCGCCGCGCTGAGTGACGGCTGGGGCAGCTGCCCGGCGACGAACGGCAAGATCATCTGGTTCTCGCGCCGCGTCCGGTCGCCCGAACCCGCCCGGCTGGCCCCCGCGACCCCCGCACCCAGCCTGCGTGAGGCGCTGGAGGCACCCCGGGAGGCGCCGCGCGAGGTCCCCGTCCTCGTCCCCGCCCTCGCGGGCCCCGTCGAGGAGCACCCCTTGGTCGACGCGACAGCCGCACCGTCCGTGTGACCGCTCTGCCGTGCCTCACCAGGCCCCGTCCATCCGCAGGGAGGCAGTTGCGTGCGCACCTGGACCGGCGCCCCTTTCCCCTTGGGCGCCACATCCGACGGTGAAGGAACCAACTTCGCCCTGTTCAGCGAGGTAGCCGAGAGCGTCGACCTCGTGCTCGTCGATGACGACGACACGCACCGGCGCGTGACGCTCTCTGAAGTCGACGGCTTCGTCTGGCACTGCTATCTGCCCGGAGTCGGCCCGGGCCAGCGTTACGGCTACCGGGTGAACGGTCCCTGGGACCCCGCGGCAGGTCATCGGTGCAACCCCGCCAAGCTGCTCCTCGACCCCTACGCCAAGGCCATCGAGGGGCAGATGGACAACGACGCCGCTCTCTTCGAGCGCGCGGCGCAGGGGCCCGAACCCGCCGACAGTGCCGGGCACACCCTGCTCTCGGTGGTCACCGACCCGTTCTTCGCCTGGGAGGACGACAGGCCGCCGCGGCGGTCGTACGCCGAGACCGTGGTGTACGAGACGCATGTGCGCGGCCTGACCCGGACGCACCCCGGAGTCCCCGCCGAACTGCGGGGCACATACGCGGGTATGGCGACCGAGGCGGTCATCGACCACCTCACGTCCCTGGGCGTGACGGCGGTGGAACTGATGCCGGTCCATCAGTACGTACAGGACGGGTTCCTGCGGGATCGCGGCCTGTCCAACTACTGGGGCTACACCTCCATCGGCTTCTTCGCCCCGCACAACGCCTACGCGGCGCACGGCTCCCGCGGCGAGCAGGTCACCGAGTTCAAGTCCATGGTCAAGGCGCTCCACAAGGCCGGGCTCGAAGTGATCCTGGACGTGGTCTACAACCACACCGCGGAGGGCAACGAGAACGGCCCCACACTTGCCTTCCGCGGCATCGACAACGCCTCGTACTACCGCCTGGCGGAGGACGATCCGGCGCACTACTTCGACACCACGGGCACCGGCAACAGCCTGCTGATGCGTCACCCCAACGTCCTGCAACTGGTCATGGACTCGCTGCGGTACTGGGTCACCGACATGCACGTCGACGGGTTCCGTTTCGATCTGGCGGCCACCCTTGCCCGGCAGTTCCACGACGTCGACCGCCTCTCGGCCTTCTTCGACCTGGTCCAGCAGGACCCGGTGGTCAGCCGCGTCAAGCTCATCGCCGAGCCCTGGGACGTCGGCGACGGCGGATACCAGGTCGGCAACTTCCCGCCGCTCTGGTCGGAGTGGAACGGCAAGTACCGAGATTCGGTACGGGACTTCTGGCGCGGCGCGGACCACACGCTCGCCGAGTTCGCCTCCCGCCTCACCGGCTCGTCCGACCTCTATCAGCACGACCGCCGCCGCCCGCGCGCCAGCGTCAACTTCGTCACCGCCCATGACGGATTCACCCTGCGTGACCTGGTCTCGTACGACGACAAGCACAACGAGGCCAACGGTGAGAACAACCAGGACGGTGAGAGCACGAACCGCTCATGGAACTGCGGTGCCGAAGGGCCTACCGCCGACGAGGGAATCCTTGAGCTTCGCGCACGCCAGCAGCGCAACTTCCTGGCCACCCTCATGTTCTCGCAGGGCATACCGATGCTCGCCCACGGGGATGAACTCGGCCGCACCCAGCACGGCAACAACAACGCCTACTGCCAGGACAGTGAGACCTCCTGGATCAACTGGGAACTCACTGAGGAACAGCGGGAGTTGGTGACCTTCACCCGTCGTGCCATTGAACTCCGGACAGCCCACCCCGTGTTGCGAAGACGCCGCTTCTTCCGGGGTGACACCGCGACCCACGAGAGTCAGCCGATGCCCGACCTGGTGTGGCTGCGACCCGACGCACGCGAGATGACGGACGCGGACTGGCAGCGGCCCGACGCACACGCCGTCGGCGTCTTCCTCAACGGCGACGCCATCGCGGAACCCGACGCCCACGGAGGCTCCGTGGTGGACGACTCCTTCCTGCTCCTGCTGAACAGCCACCGGGAGCCGGTCGTCTTCGATCTGCCGGACGCCGCGTTCGGCGAACGCTGGACGACGAGGATCGACACCTCGGAACCCCGAGGTGTCGCCGACGAGGTGGAGCACAAGGCGGACAGTGAGGTCTCCGTGGAGCCCCACAGTCTCCTCATGCTCTCCCGGCCTCCCGGAACCTCCGTCTGATCAGTGATCGGTGATCACCGCAACGACCGTACCCGCCTCTCCGGCGCGCTCTCCGGCGCGGCCGCGGGTGCGGGGCCGCCTTCGCTGAGGCCGATCCGCCCGTGGACCTTTCGCAGGAAGCCGGGCGCGTACCAGGCCGAGCGCCCGAGCAGACGCATCGCGGCGGGTACGAGGATGCCGCGTACGGCGACGGCGTCGATCAGGATGGCAAGGCCGCTGCCCAGGCCGAACATCTGCATGAAGCTGAGCTTGGCCGTCCCGAAGGCGAAGAAGCTCACCGCGAGCAGGCAGGCCGCCGCGGTGACGATGCGTCCGGTGTGCCCGAGGCCGTTGGTCACGGCGGACTCGTTGTCCTCGCCCAGGTCGTGGAGTTCCTTGATGCGGCTGGTGACGAAGACCTCGTAGTCCATCGAGAGGCCGAAGGCGATGCAGAACATCAGCACCGTCATGGACACCTCCATGGGCTGCGCCGTGAAGCCGAGCAGGGAGGAGAGGTTGCCGTCCTGGAAGATCCAGGTCATGACGCCGAGGGTGGCCCCCAGGCTGATCAGGTTGAGAAGCAGCGCCCGCAAGGGCTGGACGATGCTGCCGGTGAACAGGAAGAGCAGGAGGAAGGTGGTGAGGGCCACCAGGGCCAGGGCGATGGGGAGCCGGTCGGCGATGGAGTTCTTGGAGTCGACCAGTTCGGCGTCGACTCCGCCCACCAGAGGGTGTGTCCCGGCGGGCGGGGCGACCGCCCGCACCTCCTCGACCAGGCTCTGGGCCTCGTCCGACTTCGGCGACAAGGTGCTCACCACGGTGATCTGCTGCGCGTCGGGGCGGGCGAGGGCTTTGTTGCCGGGGTCGGACGCCGTGGACCGTCCGTCGGTGTAGGTCCCCGCGCCGGTCTCGACGCGGACCACGCCCTGGAGCCCGGACAGTTCACCGGCGTACGTCGCCAGCGGGGCCTTGCTCACGGACGTGTCGATGACGACGTGGAGAGCCGCGTCGTCGCTGCCGTTGAACTTCTCCTGCAGTACGGACGAGACGTGGCGGCTCTCGGCGTCCTCGGGCAGTACGCGTTCGTCCGGTGTGCCGAAGGTGATGCCGAGGAGCGGGCTCGCCGCGAGGAGCAGGACCGCGAGCACGGGCAGCGCGGTGAGCGCGGGCCGCCGCATGACGGTGCCGGCGAGGCGCCCCCACAGGGGTAGGGGTGCCCGGGTGGCGGAGCGCCCACGGTTCGCCCAAGGGAGCCGCCCGCTGTTGATCCGGGTCCCCAGGACGACGAACAGGGCCGGCATGACGAACAGGGTGCTGACGGCCGCGATGATGACGACACCGATACCGGCATAGCCGAACGAGCGCAGGAAGTACTGCGGGAACACCAGGAGCGCCCCGAGCGCGGCCGCCACCGTCGCGGCGGAGAACGCGACCGTACGGCCCGCGGTGCTCACCGTGCGCCGGACGGCGTCCTCCACGGTCGCCCCTGCCGCGAGCTGCTCCCGGAACCGGCTGACCATGAGCAGGGCGTAGTCGATGCCGAGACCGAGTCCAAGGGCCGTGGTCAGGTTGATCGCGAAGACGGAGACATCGGTGACGCTGCCGAGGACGAAGAGTTCCGCGAACGTGCCCGCGATGGCGATGACGCCGATCACCAGCGGCAGCAGGGCCGCGACGACGCTGCCGAAGACGAGCAGGAGCAGCAGGAGGGTGAGCGGCACGGCGATGCCCTCGGCCAGGAGGAGATCCTCGCCGGACTGGGTGCCCATCTCGCTGGTGACGGCGCTGCCGCCGCCGGCCTGGACGGTGAGTGCGCCCTCGTACGGTCCGGTGTAGGCGTCGATGACGCTCTTGGCGTTCTCGTCCCGCTCTGTGCCCTCTCCCTTCACATGGGCGAGCACCATGGCCTCGCGGCCGTCCTTGGAGCGCAGTTCGGGGCTCGACGTGTCCCAGTACGAGATCAGGTTCTCGAGGTTCTCTTCCTTCTTGAGGTCGGCCACCAGGGCGTGGCCGCCGCGCTGGGCGGCCGGGCTGTCGACGCGGCCTTCGGCGGTACGGACCAGCAGGACCAGGTTCGTCTCCCCGCCGAACTTCTCGTCGATGACCTTCCCGGCCCGGGTGGACTGGGAAGCCGGGTCGTCGTAGCCGCCTCCCAGCAACTTGCCGAACGCGCCGGCGCCCAGGACACCCATGAGGGCCACAGCCACAGCGGTGACGATGAGTATCAGCCGGGACCGGCGAATCGCCAGTTCGGCTATGCGTTCAAACACGCACTGTCTCCTTTGATCTCCATACGGTTCATGTCCGTACGGTGAAAACGTCGTTGAATGGCCGGAGTTGACCAGTGGGGCCCGGCGGGAGCGACGTTAGTGAGGCAGTAGAGAATTTGGCAGTGTTAGATTTTCTTCACACCCCACAACTCCGGGTGGCTCACAGGAGCGACCGTCGTACGGTCCCCGCAAGCCCGCAGAGGAACCCGCCATGGCCACGCCCACCTTGCGCCAGCGACGCCGTGCCGCAGCCACGCAGGAGATCCTGGACGCCGCCGAGCGCCACATCACCGAGCACGGACCCGCGGCCCTGTCCCTGCGGGCGATCGCCCGCGACCTCGGGATGACCGTGCAGGCGCTCTACCACTACTTCCCGAGCCGGGACGCCCTCGTCACTGCGCTCGTCACCAAGGCGTACGACGACCAGGCCGCTGCCGTGCAGGCTGCCGTCGACACCGCGGCGGACGAACCGGACCTGCCGCGCCTGGTGGTCGCGGCCGAGGGCTACCGTCGATGGGCCATCGCCCACCCCGAACACTTCCAGCTCCTGTACGGAACGCCGCTGCGGGACTACTCGGCCCCCGTCGAAGGCCCGACCACCCAGGCGTCGCGACGGATGAGCCTGATCTTCGAGCGCGAGCTGTTCGACGGGTTCACCGCGGCGCAACTCGCCGCCGCCGACACCCCTGCGCTCTCGCCCTCACTGCTGGCGTACCTGGAACAGCTGCCGCACTTCGGTCTGGGACATCTGCCGCCACCCGCGACGGCTCTCATGATGAGCGCGTGGGGACACCTGCACGGCCTCGTCGTCCTGGAGGTGTTCGGGCACACCTCGTTCCTCGGTGACCATCAGGCCGAGATCTTCCGCATGGCCATGCGGAACCTGCTCGCGGACATCCACCGCCGGATCCGGCCGGGGGCGGAGTCCCCACGGGAAGTGCCTACGCTGGGCGCGTGACGGAAGACAGCAGGCCACTGGCCGTATTCGACCTGGACGGCACTCTCGCGGACACCGCGCACCGACAGCGCTTCCTGGAGCGCAAGCCGCGCGACTGGAACGCCTTCTTCGCGGCTGCCCCGCACGATCCGCCGCTGGAACAGGGCGTGGCCCTGGCTCGGGAGAGCACGCGGGAGTGCGAGGTCGTCTACCTCACGGGCCGGCCCGAGCGGTGCCGCAAGGACACCGTGGCGTGGCTCGCGGCGAACGGGCTTCCCGAGGGGCGCATCTGGATGCGCCGCAACGACGACCGGCGGCCCGCCCGGCGCACCAAGCTGGAGATCCTGCAGAAGATCTCCAGGTCGCGCGAGGTCCGCATGCTGGTGGACGACGACGAGCTGGTGTGCGACGAGGCCGAGCGGGCGGGCTTCAGGGTCGTACGGGCGCGCTGGGCGAGCACATCCGCCGCGCTGAAGGACGCTCAGGAGCGTGAGGGCCGGACGTGATCGCTGGGCGGTGGAGTCAGGCGCTGTCACCGTCCTCCAGGCGGAAGCCGACCTTCAGGCCCACCTGGTAGTGCTCGATCTCGCCGTTCTCGATGTGGCCGCGCACCTGGGTGACCTCGAACCAGTCCAGCGAGCGCAGCGTCTGCGAGGCGCGGGCGATGCCGTTGCGGATGGCCTCGTCGACGCCCTCGTGCGAGGTGCCGACGATCTCGGTGACCCGATAGGTGTGGTCGGTCATGAGGGTGTTCCTCTCCGCCGTGTGGTGAGCTGACAACTGTGAGGTGACGTCACTCCACCGTGCCCCACCACGCGGCCGTGCGCGAGGCGGTGGGTGCCGGGTGCTCGGCGGCACCGTCCAGTTCGAGCCGCGAGACGATGCGGTAGCGGTCGCCGCGGTAGAGGGAGCGCACGTACTCGACGGGACGGTCATCGGTGTCCGTGGTGATCCGGTCGAAGAGCAGGGCCGGTGAGAGCACGGGCACGCCGAGCAGCGCCGCCTCGTCCTCCGTCAGGACCGTGGGCTCGATGGACTGCGCGGCATGCGCGGGGCGGATGCGGCGGACCTCGCGAAGGTGGGCGTAGAAGCCGGACTCCACCTGCGC
Organism: Streptomyces sp. NPDC056486; assembly: GCF_042795295.1. Taxonomy (NCBI): domain Bacteria; kingdom Bacillati; phylum Actinomycetota; class Actinomycetes; order Kitasatosporales; family Streptomycetaceae; genus Streptomyces; species Streptomyces sp. NPDC056486. The sequence goes on along the minus strand of NZ_JBHTSF010000027.1, from coordinate 69,842 downwards.
GGGGGTGAGCCCAGGGGCGAGGGCGGCCGGGACGTGCAGCCGCTCCAGGGCGATCGGCTCACCGTCGACCAGGCGCAGCCGCACCACGTGCAGGAGCTCGGCGGCGGGCGAGATCCGCAGCTTGCGGCCGACCCGCGCCCCGGCCCTGACCGTGCTGAACTCGAGTACACGGCTCGACCAGGCGCCCGCGGCCGGCGGCACGGTGAGCGGACGGCTGCCCGGGGTCAGCTCCTGAGTGACCTTGGCGCGGGCCACGAACATGCCCCGGCCGTGCTCGCGCACAAGGAGGCCCGAGGACACCAGCGTGTCGACGGCGGCGCGCAACGTCGGCCGGGAGACGCCGAGTTCGGCGCAGAGCGTGCGCTCGGAGGGGATCGCGTCGCCCGGGCGGCGGGACTCGATGAGATCGAGCAGGACCTCGCGTACGCGCTCGCGCTTGCGTACGCCGCCGGGTGTGCCCTGCTGGTCCATGGATGCGCCCGCCTTTGCTGAGTTGTCGAGTTGTCGGCAGGGCGCAACGCCCTGTCATGCAGGGGGACTTGACGCCCTCATTGGTCTATGCCACCTTCGGTCCTCGCGAGTGGTCAGCTTACCAATTGGTAAAGCCACGAAGTGTCGTTGTACCGCACCTCCCCCCACGCGAAAGGAATCAGGTCGATGAATCGACACCGCTCCAGCATGACGTTCCGGGTGCGTACGGCCATCGCGGCCGCGGCGGCCGCAGGGCTCGGCCTCGCAGGGTTCGCCGCACTGCCCGCGTCCGCCGCGCCCGACGCGGCGACCGCCGCATCCCCCGTGCTCTTCGACGACTTCAACTACAGCGGCCACGCCGACCCGAAGATCTCCGAGCACGGCTGGAGCATCCGTTCCAACGCGGGCGGTCCCGGTGTCCCCGGTGCCTCCTGGGTGCCCGAGAACATCACTTTCCCCGCCGTCGACGGCAACTCCGTCATGAACCTGGAGACGTCGACCGCGGGCACGGGTGGGTCGACGGAGCAGACCGAGATCCTCACCAAGTCGGTCAAGTTCAAGAACGGCACCTACGCGGCCCGCGTGAAGTACGCCGACGCACCCCGGTCGGGCCCCGACGGTGACCACCTCGTGCAGGCGTTCTTCGCCATCAACGACCTCAAGGCCCCGATGGCGGACGACTACTCCGAGTACGACTTCGAGTATCTGCCCAACGGAGGCTGGGGCGAGTCGGGCAACATCCTCTACACCACGTCCTGGGAGACCTTCAACCCCGAGCCGTGGGAGGCCGTCAGTCAGCACACCGAGGTGCGGCAGAGCTACGCGGGCTGGCACGACGTGGTGTTCACCATCGACGGCAGCGCCATCAAGTACTACGTCGACGGGCAGCTGTTCGCGGCGCACGACGCCAAGTACCTGCCGGAACGGCCCATGTCCATCAACTTCAACCAGTGGCTCATCGACCTGGCGGGGCAATCGAGTTCGGCCCCGCGCGCCTACGACCAGCAGGTCGACTACGTCCTGCACGTCAAGGACGAGGTGCTCACCCCGGACCAGGTGAAGGCACAGGTCAGCGCCGCCCGCAGTGAAGGTGTCACGTTCAAGGACACCGTCCCCGGCGGCTGATCCCTCAGCTGACCCCCCAGCTGGCCCCTCAGCTGATTCCTCATCAGGGACCGGCACCGGAATCTTCGAATCCGGTGCCGGTCCCCCCTTGACCGACCCATTGGTACAGACCAAAATCCAGCCATACCCGTTTGAGCTGAGAGCTCATCCCCCACGTCGGGCCGACCTTCCCTGTCCGCAGGAAGAAAGTGACCCACGTGAAACCGAGCCGCCGTGTCGCCATGTCCCTGTCCCTCGCCATCGCCGCCACCGCGCTGCTTCCCGGCTGCGGTGCCCTGCCGGGCACGGGGGAGGAGAAGCGGACCGTCACCGTGTGGCTCATGCGGGGCAGCGCGTCGGCGGAGTTCATCAAGCGCTTCACCACGGACTTCGAGAACCAGAACAGCGGCATCGACCTGGAGATACGCCTCCAGGAATGGACCGGCATCGGCGACAAGGTCAAGACCGCGCTGAAGGACGAGAACGGGCCCGATGTCATCGAGGTCGGCAACACCCAGGTCGCCCAGTACGTCGACGAGGGCGGGCTCTACGACCTCACCCTGGAGTCCGCGCGCGACCTCGGCATGAAGGACTGGCTGCCGGGCCTCGCCGAGCCGGGCCGGTACAACGGCAGCCAGTACGGCATCCCTTGGTACGCCGCCAACCGCGTGGTCATCTACAACAAGGATCTTTTCGAGCGGGCCGGGATCGAGCAGCCGCCGAAGACGCGCGCACAGTGGATCGCCGATACACGGCGGCTCGACTCCGGCACCGACCAGGGGATCTACCTGGCGGGCCAGGACTGGTACACCCTGGCCGGGTTCATCTGGGACGAGGGCGGCGAGCTTGCCACGGAGGCCAAGGGGTCGCGAGGTGTGTGGGAGGGCAGCCTGCACTCGCCCGACGCGCTGCGGGGGATGGAGTTCTACCAGGAGTTGCAGGCGTTGGGCGAGGGCCCCCGGGACGCGGACGAGGAGCATCCGCCGCAGGCCGGGGTGTTCGCCAAGGGTGACGTGGCGCAGATCGTCGCCGTGCCGGGTACGGCGCGGGCCATCGAGGAGAAGAACCCCGAACTGAAGGGGAAGCTCGGCTTCTTCCCGGTCCCGGGCAAGACGGCGGCGAAGCCGGGCGCCGTCTTCACCGGCGGATCCGACCTCGTCGTGCGCGGGAAGACCGACGACCGCAAGAGCGCGGTCGCCGTGATCGAGGCTCTCGTGAGCAAGAAGTGGCAGAAGGACCTGGCGCGGACCATGAACTACGTGCCGAACAAGACGACTCTGGCCTCGCTCGTCTCGGACGAGGAGGGGGTCGCCGCGATGGCCGCCGGCGCCGCACGGGGCCGGGCGACACCGGCCTCGCCGCAGTGGGCCGCGGTGGAGGCGGACAACCCGATCAAGAAGTACATGTCGAAGGTCCTCGACGGGGGTGACCCGGCGACGGAGGCGAAGGCGGCCTCGCGCCGGATCACCCGGGAGCTGGATGTCCGCGGGTCGTGAGGGGCGTCGTGGAGGGTCAGCGCGCCACGCTGAGCGACAGCGCGAAGCGCGCCCTCTCGTCCGTCCACCAGTGGGTCAGCTTCAAGTCCGCCGACGACAGTTCGGACCGCACACCCTCCTCCCGGAACTTCGCCGAGATCTCGGTGCGCATCTCCTCGTGGCGTTCGAAGTCGACCGCCAGGTCGAGCGCCGGAATCTTCACCGTCTGGGCGGCCAGTGAGCGCAGGCGCATTTCGATCCACTGCTGCTCGCGGTCCCAGACGGCCACGTGCGAGAACGCGTCGGGGTCGAAGTCCGCGCCGAGCTCGCGGTTGATCACGCTCAGGACGTTCTTGTTGAAGGCGGCCGTGACGCCCGACCCGTCGTCGTACGCCGAGACGAGCACCGACTCTTCCTTCACCAGGTCCGTGCCGAGCAGCAGCGCGTCACCGGGGGAGAGCAGGGTGCGTACCGACGTCAGGAACGCCGAGCGCTCCGCCGGAAGGAGGTTGCCGATCGTGCCGCCGAGGAAGGCGACGAGGCGCGGGCCCGGAGTGCCGGGCAGGGCGAGGCCGCGGGTGAAGTCGGCGATGAGGGCGTGCACGTTCAGGGAGGGGCGCGAGGCGATCAGCGCGTTCGCGGCGCCGGTGAGCGCGCTCTCGCTCACGTCCACGGGGACGTACGTGTGCAGGTCGGGAAGGGCGTCGATCAGGTGCCGTGTCTTCTCCGATGAGCCCGAACCCAGCTCGATCAGCGTGCGTGCGCCCGTCACCCCGGCGATCTCCGCGGCACGGGTCTGCAGGATCTCGCGCTCGGCGCGCGTGGGGTAGTACTCCGGGAGCGTGGTGATCTCGTCGAAGAGCGCGCTGCCCCGCGCGTCGTAGAACCACTTGGGCGGCAGCGTTTTGGGCGAGCGGGTGAGGCCTTGCAGGACGTCGGCGCGCAGGGCGGCGTCGGTGGCGTCCAAGGGCAGGGTGCGGGTCAGCTGGAACGGGCTCACGCGGTGGGCTCCTTGAGCGGGGTCAGCAGAACATCGGTACGGCTGGCGGCGAGCAGCGTGCGGTCGGGCACCTGGCGCCAGTGTGGATCGTCGTCGTAGGGCTCGGAGGCCACGACGGTGCGGCGGCCCGGTTCGGTGAGATACCAGAGGGTGTCGCCCCAGGCGGTCGCCACGATCGTCTCGCCGTTGGTGAGCAGGAGGTTGAGGCGCGATCCGGGAGCCGCCTCTGCGACCTCGGTCACGGTGTCCGCGAGGGCCTGGCCCTCGTCGTCGCCGCTCTGCAGCCGGTGCAGGACGAGCGCCCACACAAGCGCGGAGTCGCAGCGCGCCTCCAGGGACAGCAGCTCGGCGGGCGGCAGGAGCCGTGCCACGGAGGCGAGCGACCGGGGCCAGCCCGTGACCGCGCCGTTGTGGCTGAACAACCAGGTACCGGCGGAGAACGGCGCCGCCGCCGCTTCCCCGTCCGCGCCCCCCTCGGTCGCGTCGCGCACGGCGGCGAGCAGGGCCCCGGACCGGACGACCCGGGCGAGGTCCGCGAAGGACTGGTCGCCCCAGATCGGCCCGGAGCGGCGGTAGCGCGCGGGCACGGGGTCGCCGTCGGCGTACCAGCCCACCCCGAACCCATCGGCGTTGACCGTGCCGTAGCGCTGCTGCCGCGGCGCCCAGGACTGCCGGAACAGGCTGTGCACGGGGTCCACGAGGAGCTTCCCGAGGGGCTCTTCGGGGCCCAGGAAAGCCAGGTGACGGCACATCAGACGGTCTCCGTCGGGTCCGCGTCGCGCGCGGTGCGGAACCCGGAGAAGATCTGCCGCCGCATCGGATGGTCCCAGTTGCGGAACGTGCCCCGGCAGGCCACCTCGTCCACGGAGAAGGCACCGCCGCGCAGCACCTTGTAGTCGCCGCCGAAGAAGACCTCTGAGTACTCGGGGTAGGGAAAGACGGAGAACCCGGGATAGGGCAGGAAGTCGCTCGACGTCCACTCCCATACGTCGCCGATCAACTGGCGTACGCCGAGGGGGGATTCACCGGCCGGATAGCTGCCGGCGGGGGCCGGGCGGAGATGGCGCTGGCCCAGGTTGGCGCGCTCGGGTGTGGGGTCCGCGTCGCCCCACGGGTAGCGCATCGAGCGGTCGCTCGCCGGGTCGTGCCGGGCGGCCTTCTCCCACTCCTCCTCGCTGGGCAGACGCCGCCCGGCCCAGCGCGCGTACGCGTCCGCCTCGTACCAGCTGACGTGCAGCACCGGCTCGTGGGGCGGTACGACTTCGACGGTCCCGAAGTGGCGGCGCAGCCACTGGCCGGCTTCGCGGCGCCAGAAGAGCGGCGCCGAGAGTTCGTTGCCGCGGACCATGTCCCAGCCCGCCGGGGTCCACCACCGCTGCTCCGCATAGCCGCCGTCGGCGATGAAGCGCTGGAAGTCGGCGTTGGTCACCGGCGTCGTGTCGATGAAGAACGGCGGGACCAGGCGGTGGTGGGCCGGGCGCTCGTTGTCGAGTGCCCACGGCTCGGTGGACGTGCCCATGGTGAACGGGCCGCCCGGCACGAGAACTTCGGCCGGTCCGTTGAACGGCGGCGCGGGCGCGGGGTCCTGAGCCGTGAGCGCCGTGGGGCCCGAGCGCAGCTGATGGGTGATCAGCATCGTCTCGTCGTGCTGCTGTTCGTGCTGCGCGATCATGCCGAACGCGAAACCCGCGTCGGTCAGCGGCGAACCGCGGAAGGGCGTGCTCTCCAGTACGTCCAGTGCGCGCCCCCGCACCTCGGCCGCGTATCGGCGGGCTTCGGCGGGCGAGAGCAGCGGCAGGCTCGGCCGCTCGGAACGCGGGTGCTCGAAGGCGTCGTACAGGCCGTCGATCTCGGGCCGCATGGCGTCACGGCCCGCCACCGCACGCAGCAGCCACATCTCTTCCTGGTTGCCGATGTGCGCCAGGTCCCAGACCAGCGGCGACATCAACGGTGAGTGCTGTGCGGTCAGTTCGGGTTCCTCGACGCAGGTGGTGAGGAGCGAGGTGCGGTCCCTGGCGGCCAGGAGCGCCGCCAGGGCGCGTCGGCGAAGCGCATCGGGGTCGCTGACGGTTCCGGTCGTCGGAGGAGTCATCGGAGGATGCCCTTCTCGTGCTCGTGGTCGTAGTGGTGGCCGTCCCTGTGCCCGTCGAGCAGGTCGTCAGCCGGGCAGCGGCCCCGCGCGACATACCGCTCGGCGTACGCGGCGACCACTCCTTGCACCTCGGCGCTCGCGCCCATCCGGGGCAGCGCGTCGGCCGCCGCGGCGAAACAGGCGGCAGCGGCCTCGCGAAGCTCCGGGTCGGCGAGCCCGTGCCGCGCCGCGTCCAGCCACAGCGGGCTGCGCGGCGCCGCGGGCGCACCGGGCGGGCACGCGCGCTCGGCCAGCGGCTTCAGGGCGCGGTAGGCGGTCTCGGCCGCCTGCGGGTCGTCGAACAGCGCGCTCGTCAGGGCGAGCGGCACGATCCAGCCGTTCGCACCCGACTGGGCGTCGACCATCCGCATCTCCAGATGGCCGCGCGGGCGTACGGGCGGGAAGAGGGTGGTCAGGTGATGTTCGAGGTCATCGTGTGTCGGCGGGCGCGGCGCGCCCGAGCGGGCCCAGGTACGGAAGGTCAGCCCCTCCGGGACGGTCCAGGGCGCTTCGTTCCCCTCGCCCTGCGCTCTGATGAACATCACCGGCGCGTCCATCACGTGCCGCGTCCAGGCCGCCCGCGGCTCGGGGTCCAGCGACGGCGCACCGGACGTGCCCGGATCGATCGACGCCCACACGGCCTGCCGCGTGGAGCGCCATCCGGTGGAACGCCCGTCCTGGACCGGCGAGTTGGCGAACGCGGCGACCAGTACGGGACCGAGCAGATGCGCGAGCCGCCACCGTCTGCCGTAGCCGAGCGGGCCCGGCTCCTCGTGCCCCGCGTCCAGGCAGATCTGCACAGAGGCGGTGGAGCACATCATGCGGCGGCCCGCGGGGCCCGCGCGGTCGAGATAGCTCTCCATCGCGTCGTAGCGCGGCCGGTGCAGGATGCGGGACGGCGGGCGCCAGGGATCGGCACCGAGTCCGGTGAGCGTCAGATTCAGGGTGGCGAGGCGATCGCGTACGAGAGCGAGATCGGCCGATACGTCGGACACGCACTCCATGAGCGAGGCGGCGGGGAGCGAGCTGAGCTCCAGCTGGCCGCCTGGTTCGACGGTGATCAGGGAGTGCAGGGGCAGGGCCCGCAGTGCGGCATATGCCGCTTCGAGGCGGGCGGGGGACACGGGCAGATGGAGCCGGTGCGGCTCGTGGATCAGCCATTCCAGTTCGACACCGGTGATACGCGGTGGTCCGGTCTTGAAGCAGATGCCGGTGACCAGCGCCTCCGCCTCGGACTCGGATACCGCCGTGCCGTACTTCGCGCGGTACTTCGTACAGTCACCCTCGGGCATGCAGGGGTCCTCCAGTTCAATTTCTGCCTGGTCCAGCGGTTGCGGACCACCCGGTCAACTCGATATGGGGTTGACCGAGTTGGCAGCGCTCGTCCTACCCAAGACCTTGTCGGCCGTTCGCACAAGAGTGCCCCTGGTGCCAAGTCCATGCCAGGGAATTCTGTTGCGACGGACGTCGGGAAGAGCTCACGATGCGTTCATGTGCGAGACGGGGAACAGAGCAGACTTCGGGGCGGGGGAGCGAGCATGAGTGCGCGATTGCGTGGCATCGCGCAGCAGACCGAGGAGATCGTGGCGGCAGGGTGGTATGCCGCTCCGGGTGGCCGCGATGTGGTGATCGCGGATGCGGTGGACGCCGCGCGCTCCGGCACGCGGATGTTCGGTCCGGCGCCCGTTGACGTGACGGTCGTGACGGACGTGACGGGCGTGACGCCGCCCGAGCTGATCCTCACGGTAGTCGAGGTCAGCGGCGAGAGCAGCTTGGAGGCCGCGCACCGGCTCACGGCGGCGGACACGGGCCCCGTAGCCGTCCTGAACTTCTCCTCCGCGCGCAATCCCGGCGGCGGCTATCTGAACGGCGCCCAGGCGCAGGAAGAGGCGCTGTGCCGCGCGTCGGCGCTGTACACGTGCGTGCGATCGGCCCGCGAGTTCTACGACCACCACCGCGCCCACCGCGATCCCTTCTACAGCGACCGGGTGATCCACTCCCCGGCCGTGCCGGTCTTCCGCGACGACCGGGGACGGCTCCTCGACGAGGCGTACAGGGTCGGCTTCCTGACCTCGGCGGCGCCGAACGCGGGAGTCGTCCTGCGGCAGGCCCCGGAGCGCGCCGATCATCTTCCGGCCGCCCTCGCGGGGCGGGCGGAGCGGGTTCTGGAGACCGCCGTGGCCTGTGGCTACCGGCGGCTCGTGCTCGGTGCGTGGGGCTGCGGAGTTTTCCAGAACGACCCCGCGCAGGTGGCGGGCGCGTTCCGGGCGCTGCTCGACGAAGGCGGCCGGTTCCACGGGTACTTCGAGCACATCGTCTTCGGGGTGCTCGACCGCACGCGCGGCGCGGTGACGCGGGCCGCCTTCGAGGAGGCGTTCGGCGCGGGGTTCAGGGGCGCGGCTCAGCCCCTGCCCAGTGGCCGGCCGGTGCCCTAGCGCTCATCGCCAGCCGTAGCGCTCCTGGAGCCGCCGCACGACCAGGTTGAACCGCATCCGGTCGAGCGCGCACGCCTCGCGGCGCATGCCCTCGTCGTGCACGCGAAGGACCCGGTCGATGTCGACCCAGGATTCGCGGCCCTCGCGGTCCCAGGGACCGCTCCCGATCGGCACCCACTCCCTGTCGTTCGCGTGCTGCTTGCTGGAGAGCTGCACGGCGAGCAGCGTGCCGCGCGCCTCGCGGGCGACGACGAGAACGGGACGGTCCTTGCCGCGCCCGTCGTTCTCCTCGTAGGGAACCCATGTCCAGACGATCTCGCCGGGGTCGGGATCGCCGTCGTGGGCGGGGGCGTACGTCGTCTGGACCTGGCCGACCTCGCGCGGCTCGGCCTCGGTGGTCGCGGTGCGGCCCGTGCGCCCCGGGTGCGCGTTCATCTGCGGGTCTTCGGTATTGGCAGTCACGCGGGACACCGTAGAACCTGTCCGGTCCAACGCGCGGGGCGGGTCCGCCTGATGATCCACTGGCCCGGGCCATGTGCCACGCGTCATGCGGCAGCCGTCGGCCACCGCTCGTACCAGCGCTGGTCCGCCTCCAACTGGGCGGCAAGGGATATCAGGAGCGGCTCGCTGCCCGCGGGCCCGAGGAGTTGCGCGCCGACCGGCAGGCCGTCGCCCACCTGACCAGCGGGCACGTTGACGCCGGGCCAGCCAAGGACGTTCCACGTCCACGCGTAGGGGCAGGCGGCGATCATCGCCTGGTCGGTGCGCCAGCCGCTGAGGGCGGCCATCGTGCCGATGCGCGGCGGGGGAGTGGCGGTGGTGGGCGTGAGGACGACGTCGTACGTCGAGAAGATCGCGCCGACACGGCGGTGCAGGACGGCTTCGGCGCGGCGGGACAGGCGCAGCGGCGCGCCGCCGAGGAGGCGTCCCAGGCGGGCCGCCTCCTTGGTCCGCGGGTCGAGCAGGTGCGGGTCGGGGACCTCGCGGGCCCATTCGGTGATACCCGCCGTGGCGCGCGGCAGGAAGCCGAGACCGATCTGGCCGTAGCGCGGGTCGGCCTCCTCGATGTCGTGTCCGAGCGCGGCGAGCCGGTCCGCGAGGACGATGACCTTCCGGCGCACCACGGGATGCAGACGCTTGGGGGTCGCGGTGAACGGCATGCGCAGGGAGAGGGCTATCCGCAGCCGCCCGGGGTCGCGGGTCGCCGCGTCCGCGGCCCGGATGGCGGGCGGCTTGTGCAGGTCACCGCTGTGGTTGCCGCTCGCCGCGTCCAGGAGCAGGGCCGCGTCGGCGACGGTCCTCGCGAGCGGGCCGTTGACGGTGATGCCGTTGAAGGACTCGGGCCAGGGCCACGTCGAGATGCGGCCGCGCTGCGGCTTGATCCCGACCAGATGGGTCCAGGCGGCGGGGATGCGCACCGAGCCCGCGCCGTCCGAGCCGAGCGCGGCGGGGACGAGCCCCGCTGCGACCGCGGCCGCCGAGCCACCCGACGAGCCGCCGGGGGTGTGCCCCGTGTGCCACGGATTGCGGGTGTCACCGAACCCGGGCCCCTCCGTGAAGGGCCACTGCCCCAGCTCACATGTGTTGGTCTTGCCGACGATCACGGCTCCGGCCGCCCGCAGCCGTCGTACCGATTCGGCGTCCTCCTCCTTCGGCGGGAAGTCGCCACGGCAGCCGAACGCGGTCGGCTCGCCCGCCATGTCGGTGTCGTCCTTCACGGCGAGCGGCACGCCGAGCAGCGGCCGGTCCTGGGACTGCCCGGACCCGCCGGACGCCAACTCCCGGTCGGCGGCGTCCGCTTCGGCGAGCGCGGCCTCGGCACGCAGCAGTTTGAAGGCGTTGAGCACGGGCTGCGAGGCCTCGATCCGCGCCAGTGTGCGCTCCGTCAGCGCCGTTGAGGACACTTCTCCATCGGCCAGCGCGCGTGCGGTGCGCGCGAGCCCATCGGCACGGTCGGCAGTCATGTGGGGGCACCTTTGATCGACGGGCAGGTGCACGCACGCTAACCGGCGTGGGAGTAACACGGTACGAGGGCAGGGCAGTTCGCGCCGCACATAGCGGCCGGGAGCGCTCCCACGCAGGTCAGGGGCGCTCCGGCGCCCGCCAGGCAGCGGCCCCGCGCCGTCTGGAAAGATGAGCCACGCCATGGTGCAGATACCGAACAAGACCGCACAGCAGCCCGAGCAGTACTCCGTGCCGACGAGCGCCGACGTGGCGCGTCTTGCGGGGGTCTCGCGCGCGACCGTCTCGTACGTCCTGAACAACACGAGCGCCGTCCGCATCAGCGAGCCCACGCGCCGCCGCGTCCACGAGGCCGCCAAGGAACTCGGGTACGTCCCGCACGCCGCGGCCCGCAGCCTGCGCGCCGGGCACACCCGTGTCGTCCTGATGCCCACGGCGCAGATCCCGGTGGGCCCGCTCTTCAGCGAGTTCTTCAACGAGCTGCAGTGGGCGCTCAGCCGGTTCGACTACACCGTCGTGCAGTACGGCAGCCTCGGCCTGACCGGCGAGGAGGCGGCCCGCGCCTGGGCCGAGCTGCGCCCGGTGGCCGTCCTCGCCCCCGACGCGTCGGGGCTCGGCGCGCGCGGAGTCAGCGTCCTGAAGCGGTCGGGTGCCAAGGCCGTCTTCACCCTGGGCCCACAGCGGGCCGAGGGCGCCCACGCGCTGCTCATGGACCAGCGCCTTGTGGGCGACTGCGCCGCGGCTCACCTCCTGGAGCGCGGCCGTCGGCACATCGGCGTCGTGATTCCCGAGGAACGGGGCCTTGAGCCGTTCGCACGCCCGCGCGCCGAAGGAATTCGCCGCGCACTCGCTCAGCACGGCCCCGACGCCACGATGACCGAGCTGCCCCTCGCCTACGACGAGGAGTCGGCGGCCCGCCTGGCGGCGCGCTGGCGCACCCTTGGCGTCGACGGGGTGTTCACGTACAACGACGAGTACGCGATGCTGCTGATGCGGGCGCTGCAGGACGCAGGCATCGCCGTCCCCGAGGAGACGGCGATGATCGGCGCCGACGACTTGATGCTCGGCAGGCTCCTGCGGCCGCGGCTCAGCACGGTCCGCATCGAGCTGCCGTCGGGTCAGAAACTCGCAGCGCTCGTCGACCGGGTCGTGCGTGACCCGGGCATGGAGCCCGAGGTGCACGACGTGCTCGGTGCGACGGCGGTGCACCGCGAGTCCAGCTGACCCTCTCTGTTCAGGGGTCTTCCTGCTGTTCCGTCTTTCTTACTGTTCCTGCGCCTGAGTCTTGGCCTGCTCCTCGGCGACGGACTTGCGGACCTCGTCCATGTCCAGCTGCCTGGCCTGCCCGATGACGTCCTCCAGGGCGGCCTCCGGCAGCGCGCCGGGCTGTGCGAACACGGCCACCTGATCGCGGACGATCATCAGCGTCGGGATCGACTGGATGCCGAAAGCCTGAGCGAGCTCAGGCTGTGCCTCCGTGTCCACCTTGCCGAAGACCATGTCGGGGTTGCCTTCGGCGGCCTTCTCGTAGACGGGCGCGAACGACTTGCACGGACCGCACCACTCCGCCCAGAAGTCGATCAGGACAAACTCGTTGTCCGTGACCGTCTGGTCGAAGTTTTCCTTGGTGAGCTCCACAGTCGTGCTGGTCATGGTGTTTCCCTCTTCCTGCTGTCAGTCGAAGCCGTTGTGCACAACGGCTCGGGCGGCAGACGTATTCCACGCGCTCACCCAAGCTCGTTCCGCGCGCGTACCCATGTGGCCACGCCGCACACCTGCGACCACACTGTCTTTCATGACGGATTCGAAGACGTACGACGTAGTGGTGCTCGGTGCGGGTCCCGTGGGGGAGAACGTCGCGGACCGGGCCCGCGCGGGTGGTCTGAGCGTGGCGATCGTGGAGAGTGAACTCGTCGGGGGCGAATGCTCGTACTGGGCGTGCATGCCCAGCAAGGCGCTGCTGCGCCCGGTCATCGCCCGGGCGGACGCCCGCAAGGTGCCCGGACTGCGCCAGTCGGTGCAGGGACCCCTCGACGCGGCAGCGGTTCTCGCGCACCGGGACGACTACACCTCGCACTGGAAGGACGACGGCCAGGTCAGCTGGCTGGAGTCGATCGGCGTAACCCTGTACCGCGGCCACGGCCGCATCGCCGGAGCACGCCAGGTGACCGTCACGGGCTCCGACGGAACCGAGCAGGCGCTCACCGCCCGTCACGCGGTCGCGGTGTGCACAGGAACCCGCGCCGCACTGCCCGGCCTGCCGGGCATCGCCGACGTGAAGCCGTGGACGAGCCGTGAGGCCACCAGCGCGGACCATGTGCCCGGCCGGCTCGCGGTGGTCGGCGGCGGTGTCGTCGCCGTGGAGATGGCCACCGCCTGGCAGGCGCTCGGCTCGCAGGTCACGCTGCTCGTGCGCGGCGACGGTCTGCTGCCGCGCATGGAGCCGTTCGCCGGGGAGCTTGTCGCCAAGGCGCTGCGGGAAGCGGGCGCGGAGGTCCGCACCGGCGTCTCGGTCACCGCCGTACAGAGGGAGAACGGCACGGTCACGGCCACCCTGACCGGTGGCGACACCCTCGAAGCCGACGAGATTCTCTTCGCCACGGGCCGCGCCCCGCGCACCGACGACCTCGGGCTGGAGACGATCGGCCTGGAGCCGGGCTCGTGGCTGTCGGTCGACGAGAGCCTGCGGGTGCGGGGCAGCACCTGGCTCTACGCGGTGGGCGACGCCAACCACCGCGCGCTCCTCACCCACCAGGGCAAGTACCAGGCCCGCATCGCGGGCGCCGCGATCGCCGCCCGCGCCCAGGACGTCCCCCTTCTGGAGACCGACCGGTGGGGCGCGCACTCCGCCACCGCCGACCTCGACGCCGTACCCCAGGTGGTCTTCACCGACCCGGAGGCGTCATCGGCGGGCCTCACCCTTGCGGAGGCGGAATCCGCGGGCCACCGCGTGCGCGCCGTGGACTACGACATGTCGGGCGTGGCGGGCGCGGGCCTCTACGCGGACGGCTACGAGGGCCGCGCCCGCATGATCGTCGACCTCGACCGGGAGGTCCTGCTCGGCGTGACCTTCGTGGGCCCCGGCGTCGGCGAGCTCATCCACTCGGCGACGGTGGCGATCGCGGGCGAGGTGCCGATCGACCGGTTGTGGCACGCGGTCCCGGCCTATCCCACGATCAGCGAGGTGTGGCTGCGGCTCCTCGAGACCTATCGCGGGGCGTAGCCGGTACGGCGCTCGGCGGCGCCCTGCCACAAGACACCGGGGTCCATCACCCATTGTGGTGATGGACCCCGGTGTCTTGTGGAGCCAGTGTCCGAAGGCCGCGGAGTGGCCGCCCGCTCAGACCCCCGCGTCCCGCCACGCCGCGTCCCGCAGCAGCCGCAGCCCGTTGAGCCCCACGATCACGGTGGAGCCCTCGTGGCCGAGCACGCCGAGGGGCAGCGGCAGGCTGCCGACGAGGTCCCAGGTGACCAGGACGGCGATGAACGCCCCGGCGATCACCAGGTTCTGCACCACGAGTCCGCGGGCGCGCCGGGACAGGGCGATCACCTTCGGTACGGTGGCGAGTTCGTCCCGCACGATGACGGCGTCCGCGGTCTCCAGGGCCAGGTCGGAACCGGCCCGGCCCATCGCGATGCCGGTGTGGGCCGCGGCGAGGGCGGGCGCGTCGTTGACGCCGTCCCCGATGACCAGGACCCTGCGTCCTGCGCCCTCCGCCTCGCGCACCGCCGCGACCTTGTCCTGCGGAAGCAGCCCGGCCCGTACGTCATCGATGCCGACCTCCGTCGCGAGCCGGACCGCGGCCTGCGCGTTGTCGCCGGTGAGCAGCATCGGAGCCCTGCCGGTCAAGGACTCCAGGGCGGTGACGGTCGCCGCGGCGTCCGGGCGGAGGCGGTCGGCGATGCCGAGAACGCCCACGGGGATCCCGTCGCGCAGCACGAGCACGGCGGTCTGGCCGCCGTCGCCCAACTGCTGTGCGTATGCGAGGACATCCGCGCTCGCCGTGTCACGGGCTTCGCTGCCGGGCGGGGTGCCGAGCAGCCGTGCCGGAGCCCCCACCTCGACGGTGGCGCCCCCGACCGTGGCGCTCACCCCGACACCCGGCGCCGAGGCGAAGTCCGTCACCGGAGCGATGTCCATGCCGCGAGCGCGCGCCGCGCCCACGACAGCGCGGGCCAGGGGGTGTTCGCTGCGGTGCTCGGCGGCTGCCGCGAGCGCGAGGAGGGTGTCGTCGCTCAGGCCGCTGCCGGGAAGTGCGTGGACGGCGGTCACCCGCGGAGTTCCCTCGGTCAGGGTGCCCGTCTTGTCGAGGGCGACCGCGTCGACCTGCCCCAGGCGCTCCATCACGACGGCGGACTTGACCAGGACGCCGTGCCGCCCCGCGTTCGCGATCGCCGAAAGGAGCGGCGGCATGGTGGCGAGCACCACCGCGCACGGCGAGGCAACGATCATGAACGTCATCGCCCGCAGCAGGGCCCCGGTCAGGTCGTCGCCGAGCGCCAGCGGCACGGTGAACACGGCGAGCGTCGCGACGACCATGCCGAGCGAGTACCGCTGCTCGACCTTCTCGATGAACAGCTGCGTCGGCGCCTTGGTCCGTGACGCCTCCTCGACCATCGCCACGATCCGCGCGATCACCGAGTCCGCCGCGTCACGCCCGACCCGCACCCGCAGCGCACCCGCCCCGTTCAGCGTCCCCGCGAACACCTCGGCCCCGGCCTCCTTGGCGACCGGCAACGGCTCCCCGGTGATCGTCGCCTGATCGACGTCACTGGAGCCATCGAGCACCTCGCCGTCGGCTCCGACACGCTCACCAGGCCGTACGAGGACGATGTCACCGACCCTCAACTCGGCCGTGTCGACCGTCTCTTCACCGCCTCCGTCACCGTCCCCTTCGGCCAGCCGCGTGGCCGTGGTGGGCGCGAGGTCGAGGAGGCCGCGTACCGAGTCGGCGGTACGGGCGGTGGCAAGGGCCTCGAGCGCGCCGGACGTGGCGAAGATGACGATGAGCAGCGCCCCGTCCATCACCTGCCCGATCGAGGCGGCGCCGATAGCCGCGACGATCATCAGCAGGTCCACGTCCAAGGTCTTCTCGCGCAGCGCACTCAGCCCGGCGAGCGCGGGTTCCCAGCCTCCGGCGACGTACGCGACGGCGTACAGCGCACCCCACGTCCAGGAAGCTGCCCCCGCCAGCTGGAGCGGCAGCGCGACAAGGAACGCGGCCGTTGCCGTCGCCGCCCAGCGGGCCTCGGTAAGGGCGAGCAGGCGGGTGCGGCGGCGTGGAGCCGACGCGGGGCCGGTGGAGGGCCTCTGGTCGGAGCGGGGGAGCAGGGCAGTGGGCATGGCGAAGGAACCCTTCACGGGCTGGGAAGCGGCAACGCCCACACCGTACAGGAATGAATGAACAGATTTTCATGCGTCATGACGGCATCGCTAGGATGACGCCATGGGCCACGGAGTCGACGACAAGAGCAGTGCCACCACGCGTGAACGCCTGGACAGCGTGGGGGCCGCCGATGTCGCCGCCACCCTCCAGGCCCTGGCGACGCCCTCACGGCTGCTGATCCTCGCCCGCCTGCAGGAGGGCCCCTGCGCGGCCGGAGACCTGGCCGAGGCGGTCGGCATGGAGCAGTCGGCCTGCTCCCACCAGTTGCGCCTGCTGCGCAACCTCGGCCTGATCACCGGCGAACGGCACGGCCGCTCCGTCATCTACGCCCTCTACGACCACCACGTCGCCGAACTCCTCGACCAGGCACTCTTCCACGTCGAGCACCTGCGCCTCGGTCTGCGGGACACACCGGCGGGCGGCTAGCCTGAGGGCGATCTTCAGCGGCGGTCTCTTGATTCCGTACAGGTGATTCAGGTGAGGGAGTACGGCGTGTGGCCCGTGGTGGCGGTCGTGGCCGTCGGCGGCGCGATCGGCGCGTCCGCCCGCTACGGCGCGTCCCTGATCTGGCCCACCGCCCCCGACGTCTTTCCGGCGGCGACGCTCCTCGTGAACGTCATCGGATGCGCCGTCATGGGCGTCTTCATGGTGATCATCACCGAGGTGCGGACGCCGCACCGCCTTTTGCGGCCCTTCTTCGGCACCGGCGTGCTCGGCGGCTTCACCACGTTCTCCACCTACGCGGTGGACATCGAGCGCCTGGTGGAAGGCGGCCACGTCCGCACGGGCCTGGCCTATCTCGGACTGACGCTGCTCACGGCCCTCGCGGCGGTGTGGAGCGCGGCGTGGGCGACGCGCCGGGTCGTGGCGTGGAGGCGACCGTGACCGGCCGGAACAGGGAGAGCCGGTGAACTGGATCTGTGTGATCGCGGGCGCGATGATCGGCGCCCCGCTGCGGTTCCTCACCGACCGTGCCGTGCAGGCCAGGCATGACACCGTCTTCCCGTGGGGGACGTTCACGGTCAACGTGGCGGGCAGCCTGATCCTCGGCGTGCTCACCGGCGCGACCGTCGCGGGCGCCGCCTCCTCCCACACCCAGCTGTTCCTCGGCACCGGCCTGTGCGGCGCCCTGACGACGTACTCGACCTTCTCGTACGAGACGCTGCGGCTCTCCGAGGGCGGTGCCCGGTTCTACGCGGCGGCCAATGTCGTGGCCAGTGTGGTCGCGGCGCTCGGGGCGGTCTTCGTGGGTGTCGCGTTGGCGGATGCGGTGTGGGTGTGACGGGCTGGGCCCGGAGATACGGCCAGGGCGCCGATGGCCGCTGCCATCGGCGCCCTGGGAGAGCGTGACCGGTCCATCTGCTGCCGGTCCCGGCCCGGGGATCAGGCCTCCGCGAAGTCCCCCGAGAGGGCCGCGGCCATCCGCAGGTGCGGGGCCGCGTCCGCGTCACGCCCCTGCCGCTCGAGCGTGCGGCCGAGGAGCAGCCGGGCGTACTGCTCGACGGGGTCGAGCTCGATGACCGCCCGCAACTCGGTCTCCGCTCGCCGCAGTTGCGCCGAGTGGTAGTAGGCACGGGCAAGGAGCAGACGCGGGGCGACCTGCTCGGGCACCTCGTCGGCCAGGGCGTCGAGGATGCGCGCCGCCGTGGCGTACTCCTTGGCGTCGAAGAACTGCCGCGCGCGCTCCCAGCGCTCCGCCGCGGTTCCGTGGTCGTAGTACGTCGTGTCCACTGTTGCCTCCTTCGAGCGCTCCAACGACCCCAGATAGTTAAAAATTCCACTAACCACTTCCGCCGACCGTTCCGCTGCCCCTTTCCACCGCTACGGCACTGGTGCGGCGGTTCCTCCGGAATGAGCCGGAGCGCGTGCCCTGACGGCAGGTGCTCCACGGGTCTAGGTTGTGCGGCATGAGCAATCTTGATCGCGAGCCGGTCCCGTCCCTGTGCGGCGGGCGCGGGTTCGTCGTCGCCGAACCGGTCCGGGAACTCCTCAGCCCCAAAAAGGTCAAGCTCGGCGAGTCCACGGAGGTCCGCCGCCTGCTGCCCAACCTGGGTCGCCGCATGGTCGGTGCCTGGTGCTTCGTTGATCACTACGGCCCGGACGACATCGCCGACGAACCCGGCATGCAGGTGGGCCCCCACCCGCACATGGGCCTGCAGACGGTCAGTTGGCTGCACGACGGCGAGGTCCTGCACCGTGACTCCACGGGCAGCCTCCAGACGATCCGCCCCCGCGAACTGGGCCTGATGACCTCGGGCAGAGCGATCTCGCACTCCGAGGAGAGCCCCAGATCGCACGCCCGCCTCCTGCACGGCGCCCAGTTGTGGGTGGCACTGCCCGACGTCCACCGCAACACCGACCCGCGCTTCGAGCACCACGCCGAGCTGCCCCTGGTCACGGCCCCCGGTCTGACGGCGACCCTCATCCTGGGCACGGTCGACGGCACCACCTCGCCCGGCACGACCTACACCCCGATCGTCGGCGCCGACCTCACCCTGACCCGCGACGCCGACGTACGCCTCCCGCTGAACCCCGACTTCGAGTACGCCGTTCTGTGCATGTCCGGCGAGACCCGGGTGGACGGCGTCCCCGTACTGCCGGGCTCGATGCTGTACCTGGGCTGCGGACGCACCGAACTGCCGCTGCACGCCGAGTCGGACGCGGGCCTGATGCTCCTTGGCGGTGAGCCGTTCGACGAGGAGCTGGTCATGTGGTGGAACTTCATCGGGCGGTCGAACGATGATATCGCACAGGCCCGTTCGGACTGGATGACCGGGGCCCGGTTCGGTGAGGTGAAGGGGTATGACGGAGATCCGCTGCCCGCCCCGGAGATGCCGACGGGACCGCTGAAACCGCGGGGTCGTGTGCGCTGAGCTGGGCGAATGTCTGCCCGGCTCGAGATCCGAAGGGATCTGGGCGCAGGGCGGCGACTAGGGGGCCACGATGTTGTGCAGCGCCTGGAGCCGGGTGCTGCAGAGGGGTTTCTCGGTCCAGGGTTTGATCTTCTGTGGCAGAGCTTGGCAGACCGAATGCTGACCCAATGCTGACCTTTCTGACGGGCCGTCAGGTCCGTTGGCTTGCAGGTAGGACGCACCTAGTTGCCCCTGCCGGTGATGAACCGCCGACCTGAATGCTGACCCCTGGTGGAGGTGAGATCATTTAAGCGCGCGGAGAGCTGGTGGTGCGCTGCGCCACTGGCCAGCTCTTTGTGGGGGTACGACAACCTCAGCGGTTCCAGGCGCTAATCGGCGTGCTGCATGAAGTTGAGGGCTGCCCCGCTTTCATTGCAGTCTTCGTCTCACGCGTGGCGTGGCGGAGTATCTGGTCGTCGGACTTGCGGTCATCTCTGTTCCGCGTTCTGGCGTGCGTGCCCGCTTTGTGTGGCACGGGGGACATGGGTGGCGACCTGGAACGTTCGGACGGTAACGCATTGCTTGCTCGCTGCGCGGGACAGTCCGACGGAGTGAACTTCGGGGCGCCAGCAGTACCGCCGCCTGAACCGGGAGTGATCGTCCGGCCGTTGGGCTACCCCGTCGCTTCGCGTTCCCTCTCCTCGGGTCGACGCAAGGATGCAGGGCTGTTGCGTGCAACGGTTGCAGGAGGGGGAAATCCGGCGTGTGATTGTCCGCTCCCGTAAGCGCTACGCGGCTCGGGGGTCCTTCCCCTTGGTGAGGGCCAGCCAGTGGCACGGACAAGCCTGCCGGCATTCACGCGGGGCGCGTTGAAATGCGCTGAAGGAACTTCTGCGGCGCCTGGTGGCATGCTGAGATTGGAGCGGTCGCCCTCGGGAAGCATGACGTCTAGCACTGCTCCTGCACCGCGGACTGGCTCCTGACGGTTTTGACCAAGGTGTCCTAACGATCCTGTGTCGACTCGGGCCGAGGCAGTGGGCTCGGACGCTGGTCCGGGCGAGCGTGTCTAGAGCTCTGCTATGCGGGCGTTCTCTGCACAGTGTCATCTGCGACCGCTTTCCGGGCCAGCGGCGAGGCTTGTGCGTGGGCCGACGGGGGTGAATGAACGATCGAACCGTCAGACTTTCACCAAGCCGCGGACCACGCTGCTAATGCAGGTGAGGTGGTGCTCGGGGTCGATTCGCATCGTGACGTCCACGTGGCGGCAGTGGTGTCGATGCTGGGGCAAGCCCTGGCTACTGAGCGCTTTCCTACCACGGCAAGTGGCTATCGGGACCTTGTCGAGTGGGCCTGTGGATGGGGTGTGGTCCACCGGGCGGGGGTGGAGAGTTCCGGAAACTACGGGGCGGCGCTGTCTCGGCATCTGCTGTCTGCAGGCATAGAGGTTGTGGAGGCTCCTGGCCCGGGTCGCTCGGCCCGGCGCCGGCGCAGCAAGTCGGATGAGGGCGACGCAGTCGCTGCTGCCCGCTCCGTGCTCAGTGGCCGCGCGCAGTTCCCGGTCAACACAGGCAAAGGGCCTATCGAGATCGCACGCATGTATGTGATGGCCAAGGACTCTGCCGCACGTGCCAAACGGCAAGCAATGAACCAGCTGCGAGCCATCCTGGTTACCGCAGACCCAGTCCTGCGCGAGGAGTTGCGGAGTCTGAAGCGCCGAGCGCTCATCCTGGCCTGCCTGCAGTTACGCGAAGGCGACGAGGAGACGGATCCGCTGGTACGGGCAACCCGATTCACGTTACGCGTGTTAGCTGAGCGCATCGAGCAACTGAGGGTGCAGGCTCTACTGCTGGAACAGCGCCTGGAAGGCGTGATCGTAACGCACTATCCTCGCCTACTCGAGGCGCTCGGAGTCGGCCCCCATAGCGCGGCAGTGCTGCTGATGGTCCTGGGAGACAACAGCGCGCGCATGCGAGGTGAGGCGTCCTTCGCGGCCTTGTGCGGGGCAAGCCCCGTCGAGTACTCATCGGGCAGCCGGCAGCACCGCCGGCTCAACCGCGGCGGCCACCGGCAGGCGAACGCTGCGCTTCATCGCATCGTGCTGTCACGGTTGCGCTGGGACTCACGGACTCAGACGTATTACGAGCGACGCGTGACCGAGGGGAGGACCCGGCGGGAGATCATCCGCTGCTTGAAGCGGTACGTGGCTCGCGAGATCTACCGCCTGATCAGCGCCAGCCGCAAGGAATTGAACGGAACTGCCTCGCGGGGTGCACTCCTTGCGGAGCACCCAGCGCTGACCAGGTGATCTTCTGGGGGGTGCCCCTATCTGTTTGGTCAAGGTGATGCGGGCTGCTGGTGGGTGAGGATGGGCGCATGACGACCTGGTTCCGTACCTACTACGAGGACGAAGATCTGTGGCTGTACTTCGAGGCCGATGACGAGGCTGGGCGGCGCGTCACGTTGAGGTTCGGGGAAAGGAATCAGGGCCGGTGATGGCTGCCTCTTTGGAAGAGGTGCTGCACTTGCGTGATCATGCCGATCGCGCGGCCATGGGCAGCTATGAACGGCACTACGGCGTCCTGGCCGAGGCCGTACTGGATGGCTGGCAGGACCCGCCGCAGGCATCCGAGATCTCTGCGGAGGAGTTCGAGCTCTTTGTGGGGCGAGGCCAGGCGAATTCTTGATTCTCCAGGCTGATCTGGCGGGCTGAGGTTCGTAGAAGGTGCCGTCGCGGAGCATCGCGAAGAGGACGTCTGCCCGCCGTCTGGCGAGGCAGAGCAGGGCCTGGGCGTGGTGCTTGCCCTGGCTTCTTGTCGTAGTAGGCCCGGGAGGCAGAGTCGCCCAGGGCCGCGAACGCGGAGACAGTTCGCTCCCGAGTCTTCACCAGGGCCTCGCGGGCCGGAACACCCCCACGCCGGTGGGGACGACACGGACCGTGTCATGCCGAGCATCACGGTGGTCGGACCACCCCCACGCCGATGGGGAGGGCCGCTACGCCTCCACGTTGAGGCGGGTCGCGCCGGGACACCCCCACGCCGATGGGGAGGACTGCGGCGTGCTCTCGATGTCAACGGCCGTGGCCGGAACACCCCCACGCCGGTGGGGAGGACTCCGAGGTCGAACTCACCCCGTTCCGCGTCCACGGAACACCCCCACGCTGGTGAGGAGGATGGGTGGCCCCAGATGTACTGACCATCGGCAGTCGGAACACCCCCACGCCGGTGGGGAGGACATTTCTCAACGCGCCGGATCACTCCAACTCGCCGGAACACCCCCACTCCCGTGGGGAGGACCAGTACCGTTCGGCGTTCCCCTTCGGCTCGACCGAACACCCCCACGCCGATGGGAAACCCAACTCCAGGACCACACTGCGGTCCTGCGTGTCGACCTTCCCCAAGCAGGTGGGGAGGACCGGCTCACTTGCCTCCGGCCGTTTCGATGGCCGGAACCACCACCCGGTGGCCAGGACACACCCGCCCCCAGGACTGGGTTGAGGAGGGAACACCCCCACGCCGGTGGGGAGGACGCCAACTCCACTGGGGAGGGCCACTGGAAGCTCGGAACACCCCCTCACGTCGGCGGGGAGGACTGGACGTCGCTCTACCCGGACGGGCACTTCCACGGAACACCCTCAAGCTGGTGGGGAGGACCGAACGTGATCGCGCAATGGCTACGCGCTGCGCGGAACACCCCCACGCTCGTGGGGAGGACGACCGTCGTCCGGTCCTTGCGGAGCGGGACGGGGGAACACCCCACGCTGGTGGGGAGGACGCCGTGTAGGTCAGGCAGTGGTGCAGAGGCATGCCGGAACACCCTCACGTCGGTGGGGAGGACCACGACGTCGGCTCGTGCCCTGAGCGCGCCACCGGAACACCCCCACGTTCGGTGGGGAGGACGTCGTCCGGGGGGTGCTCCAGGACGGGCGGGGCGGAACACTCCCACGCCGGTGGGGAGGACATCGCACGGGCCCGCAGCATCGCACGCGGGAACGGAACACCCCCACGCTGGTGGGGCTGGCGGGGAGGACTACGGCGTCACCGGTCACACGTCTGAGCAGTGCGGAACACCCCCACGCTGGTGGGGAGGACGTGACCTGCTCCAGGTCAATGCCCACCTCAGGTGGAACACCCCCACGCTGGTGGGAGGACGAAGAGGCTGAGCAGCGCCGTGTTGAAGAGGTCGGAACACCCCCACGCCGGTGGGGAGGACGGACTCCTCCAGGCGTGAGGGACCCACTCCCGCGGCACACCCCCACGTCGGTGGGGAGGACAACGCGGGCTTCAATCCCTTGTCGTACAGCCACGGAACACCCCCACTCGGTGGGGAAGACCTACGGCTCGGAGGCTTCCTGACCTTGGCCAACGCCCCCCCACGTCGGTAGGGAGGACTGGGAACGCATCAAGGAGCGCAACGCGTCCACCGGAACACCCCCACGACGGCGGGGAGGATGGCCTGCTCGTACGAGACGGCGATGGCGGCGGCGGAGCAACCCCCACGGAGGCGGGGAGGACCACCAGGCCGAAGCTCCCGCCGTCCCCGCCGATGGGACACCCCCATGCCGGTGGGGAGGACGTAGAACCTGGCCGGATCGCGATCCCTGAGGACGGAACACCCCCCCCACGTCGGTGGGGACGACGCCGTGTAGGTCAGGCAGTGGTGCAGGCACGCCGGAACACCCTCACGTCGGTGGGGAGGACACGATGCCCAGGCCGCGGCTGTCCGCGGTCCACGGAACGCCCCCACGCGGGTGGGGAGGACGCATACCGCAGGAGTACCACGTCCCCGATGGGCGGAACACCCCCACGCTGGTGGTGGGGGGACTGGCTGCGCGCCAACTTCCCGGACCTGGTCATCGGAACACCCCCACGCTGGTGGGGTGGACCGTCCGAAGTCGTCGGACAGGAAACTCGACTTCGGAACACCCCCACGCCGGTGGGGAGGACGCCAACTCCACTGGGGAGGGCCACTGGAAGGTCGGAACACCCCCTCACGTCGGTGGGGAGGACTGGACGTCGCTCTACCCGGACGGGCACTTCCACGGAACACCCGCACGCCGGTGGGGAGGACGTGGTGCCCGTCTTCCTCAACCCGGCCCGGAGCGGAACACCCTCAAGCTGGTGGGGAGGACCGAACGTGATCGCGCAATGGCTACGCGCTGCGCGGAACACCCCCACGCTAGTGGGGAGGACTCAGTCTCGGTGAATCCGTTCATCTCCTGGCACGGAACACCCCCACGCCGGTGGGGAGGACGAGGGAAGCGACGCGGCCACCGTCTACGACGCCGGAACACCCCCACGCCGGTGGGGAGGACGAGGGAAGCGACGCGGCCACCGTCTACGACGCCGGAACACCCCCACGCCGGTGGGGAGGACCCCGCCGTGCCCGCACAGGATTGATGTCCGCACGGAACACCCCCACGCCGGTGGGGAGGACAACCGGATCCAGTCCTTCGTACGCGCCTTCGTCGGAACACCCCCACGCCGGTGGGGAGGACAAGCCTCGGACCACAGGGCGTCGCCGGGCTGGCGGAACACCCCCACGCAGGTGGGGAGGACGAGTCCGTCACCGGCAACGCGTCCGGCCGCACCGGAACACCCCCACGCAGGTAGGCTGGACCCGAAGGCGGTCACCGACTCGATCCACAACTACGGAACACCCCCACACACGTGGGGAGGACTGCGGCGCCGAACGGATCAGCGTCGTCTCCTACGGAACACCCCCACGCAGGTGGGGAGGACTCACCAGGGTGGTACGGCGGAGCTGTCTGGATCGGAACACCCCCACACTGGTGGGGAGGACGAAGTCGAAGCGACGAACGCCGAGTTCGAGGCCGGAGCTCCCCCACGCCGGCGAGGAGGACTGCAGGGCAGGGTTCCACTTGCGGCGGGCGGCCGGAACACTCTATGTCGGTGGGAGGAGGGCTCCGCGCGGCGCCGTCCTCTCCAGCCTTCTGACGGGCGGAACACCCCCACACTGGTGGGGAACATCGGCTACCTGTTCGTCGACGATATCCACAACGGAGCACCCCCCCACGCCGGTGGGGAAGGCGAGGGCTGGAGCGACGCCGTTGCCTCCCGGACCGGAACACCCCCACGCCGGTGGGAGGACGCGGCCTCAGTGAGGCCGATCTTGCCGTCCACCGGAACACCCCCACGCCGGTGGGGAAGACGCCAGGATGTAGCCGGTTCTCTGCCGAAGATCGGCACACCCCCACGCCGGTGGGGAGGACAGGTCGATCACAGAGACCATGTCCCGGTCGCCCGGAACACCCCCGCGTTGGCGGGGAAGACGGGGTGCACGGCCCGGACCTATGGGCGACGGACGGAGCATCCCCACGCTGCGGGGAGGGCTCCGTCACCATGATCGGTGTCGTCCAGGATCAGCGGAACACCCCACGCCGGTGCGGGGTGGGGGGGGGACCAGCGTTTGGCCGGGCGCGGGTGAAATGAACTTTTCATGCAGCGGCGAAACGGAAACGCGAATCTGTCAGAGTGAGAATCTGTCACTGAATCCGGTGGCGTGGGACTGAAAGTGGAGACTCCACAAAACCAAATCCCTACAGTGGCAGTTGGTGGAGCATCCAGCGTGCGCAGCACGCCACGCTGTGGTCCACACAACGCAGCGGCCCGGCCTGGATGGCCGGACCGCCGCTACACAGTGATCAGTCGCCGGGCTCGCAGCCGGTCAACGGTGGATGAACTGGAGCATTTCCAGCTGGAACTGGAGGAGCGCCACCACCAGAGACCAGAGCTGCCAGTCCGGCGGCTCTTCCATCGGATCCACGGATCGTTCTCCTGGTGCTGTTGTCACCGCGGCTGGCTTGCCGAGGAACCGCGTGCCGGCCCTCGAGGAGCCGACAGGCCACACAGGTAACACGCCGTGGGATCGACTCTAGAGCCACCAGTGGCCTGCTCACGTCGATGCGCAAAAAGTTCAGCCCGGAGAGGTAATTCGGCATCACCTCGGCGCGATTGACTGGACAGCAGGAAGGGGAGGCATGGCCCCTTCCGGCCGCCCGTGCGTGATCACATGGCGCAGCGCCGTGGTGGGGAGGGACCCTCTGCGAGCCTCGAGTCAGTCGTCGTGGACGCTGGTCGTGGCTGAACTACAAGCCGATCTGCGCCGACCGGGCACACGCGTCCAAGGTGCTCGCCGGCTACGACAACAACCGGGCCCAGGCCCGGGAGATCGCGCAGACCCTTGACGGGGATTCCGCGCGCGAGCGCCGCGACCGAGCATGTGCATGGAGACGCTCGTCGCGCCTGTCCTAGGCCGCGAGCAGAACATCGTGGTGCCCGGCCCGCACAGACCGCCGGCGATGCACCCCCGACGTCAGCCCCACCGGCGAACGCGCCCAGCAACTGCTGCGCGACCGAGCGCAGGCGGAACTCTTGTCCATGCGGATACAGCAGTGCGAAGGCACGGCGGTCTCCCTGGGCGAGGGCGTATACCGGCTTGCGTGGGAGTCCGGCGAGCAGCACCCCACCGTACCGTCACCGACCTCGGCTTCTACTTCCCCGTACTCCCCGAGGACGGGGAGTACGGGGACGGCCCGGTCCGGGTGCACTTCGCGTGGGAGTGCCCGGGAACACCGCCCGCGGGATGTGGCCCGGCTGCGGCGCATCACCTACGAATTCGAGTGGATCCACGGTGGCGGGCCTGGATGAGTCAGGGCGCCGCTCGGTCCGCCCCCTGCCCCGCCCGCGCCGGGTGTGGAACGGCGAACCGTCCTTCCGTACCTGCCATATGACCGACGCGACCTGGACCCCCACGCTGGTGGGGAGGACGAGCACCGGCCGCCGTCACCGGGCATGCAGTGCGGAACACCCCCACGCTGGTGGGGAGGACGTCGTCGTCGACGTCGACCACCACCGTGATGCCGGAACACCCCCACGCTGGTGGGGAGGACCTGCCCCAGTCCCGTGACCGACTGGTGTGGTGCGGAACACCCCCACGTCGGAGGGGAGGACGGCGTCACCGAACCCGTCGAACTCGCCTTCGCCGGAACACCCCCACGCCAGTGGGGAGGACGCAGGCCGCTACGCCGCGATGTGCGGGCACACCGGAACACCCCCACGCCGGTGGGGAGGACGGCGCTCGGCTGGCGGCGCGGCGCCGGTATGCCGGAACACCCCCACGCTGGTGGGGAGGACGGCACCGTGGATGACCTGTACCTGTACCAGGACGGAACACCCCCACGCCGGTCGGGAGGACCCCATCAGGGCGGACAGCCGTGCGGCGATCACCGGAACACCCTCACGCCGGTGGGGAGGACCCAATACGCGCTGTGACCTGGCGGTTAGCCAGCGGAACACCCCCACGCGGGTGGGGAGGACGTGTTGACCCGCACGGAGCCCGGGGAGCACTTCGGATCACCCCCGCGCTGGTGGGGAGGACGCCAGCAGCGCCCGCGCCGAGTCCATGGCGACCGGAACAGCCCCACGCCGGAGGGGAGAACGGCATCGGACCCGGGCACGTCGCCACGTGCGGCGGAACACTCCCGCGCTTGTGGGGAGGACACATTCCCGCCCCCGATGTTCAGCGGCGACGACGGAACGCCCTCACGCCGGTGGGGAGGACGTACCCATCACCCCGGCCGGGGTGATGTAGAGCGGAACGCCCCCACCTCGGCGGGGAAGACAGAGGCGTCCACCAGCTGACGACGATCGGCAACGGAACACCCCCACTTCCGGCGGAGAGGACAGACATCCAGGTCCGGGACAACGGAACACTCCCACGTTGGCGGCGGACTCCAGTGCCCGCGCCAAGCCACGTAATCGGTGGAACAACCCCCCGTCGGGGGAGCACTCGAAGGACTCACGAGCACGCTTGCGCTGTGCCGGAACGCCCCCACGCCGGTGGGGAGGACGCCAACTCCACTGGGGAGGGCCACTGGAAGGTCGGAACACCCCCTCACGTCGGTGGGGAGGACTGGACGTCGCTCTACCCGGACGGGCACTTCCACGGAACACCCGCACGCCGGTGGGGAAGGCTCGACGAGGCAGGAGATCAGTGCGACCCAGGACGGAACACGACCCCACGCCGGTGGGGAGAACGAGATCGGCCGCGGCTGTGGGTCCGACGTCGACGGAACACCCCCACGCTGGTGGGGAAGACTGGGCGTGCTGACAGCACTGCGGACACTGGTTCGGATACCCCCACGCCGGTGGGGAGGACAGCGTCAACGCGGCGTTGAGCGAGGCCGATGACGGAACACCGCCACGCTGGAGCGGGGAGGACCTGGATGACCCGCGTGGATGGCGCCACTCGGTCGGAACACCCCCACGCCGGTGGATAAGACAGTTGCAACACCTCGAACTCGCGGGCGGTCAGTGGAACACCCCCACGCTGGTGGGGAGGACGCCGGGGCCAGCTTCTCCAGGGCCTTCTGGAACGGAACACCCCCACGCCGGTCGGGAGGACCCCATCAGGGCGGACAGCCGTGCGGCGATCACCGGAACACCCCCACGCCGGTGGGGAGGACGCCGCGACGTTCGGGACCACTACCGGTGCGATCGGAACACCCCCACGCCGGTGGGGAGGACCCACCGACCCCCCTCCCTCCGCCGCTAGCCGTCGGAACACCCCCACGCCGGTGGGGAGGACTTCGGCTTCAGTCGGAGGGCGGGCGCTGACAGCGGAACACCCCCACGCCGGTGGGGAGGACCGTCGCTCCGTGGGCCGGGTGCCTTTTCTATGCGGAACACCCCCCACGCCGGTGGGGAGGACGACCAGGACCAGCAGGCCCAGTGCGCGGAGGTAGGACACCACCGCGGCGGCGGGGAGGACGGTCACGCCTGCTCGGGGTCGTCGGCCGGGTTCGGAACACCCCCACGGCGGTGGGGAGGACCTATCGGCGCGGTGGCCATATCTCCAGGCTGCAGCAGGCGCGACTGCCGGACATGTCGATTTCTCCCGAGGAGTGGCAAGCCCGCCGCTTACGCGTGGACGGAAGAACGGGCGACAGATGGCGGTGACCACCCATCGCCCGCACTCATCCCCCGGCGGCTAGTTCAGCTTGCGCCCCATGTGCTTGGACGCCCGCTCTCTGTCCTTCGTGTGCCACCACTCGAAAAGGTGGGTACGCACGAGCATCGCGAGGTAGCTGACAGCTCTATCATCGAGGTCGCCGCTGACCATGCTCGCCTCCTGCCCCGAGAAGGGTAGAGAGACCCGCCAGTGATCGCCGCCAACCTGCACGTCAACTTCGACAACCAAAGACGGCTGGATTTCAGCAACGCGCAGTTCAAGAATCTCGATAGAATTCCCAGCGCCCTGACTTTGGATCCCGATAAGCTCGCTTTGAAGCCTCTCTTGGACTAGCTCCACCGTAGCCATGCTTTCCCCTTTTAACAAGCAGCGTGCGCGCTGCGGGGAGTGTACTCAACACTGGCTGTGATGATCCCCTGGGGCGTGAGTCCGCCGGGCCTCCCGCCGAGCGGGCCAGCGTTGTAGACCACCTTGAAGTTCTTCCTGGGGTTGGGTGAGCACCCTGTACCGGGCTTGTATCGGTAGACCACGCCAGGAGAGGTCGTGTAGCCCTTCCACAGAGTGTCGCTGATTTTGGTCTTAAAGGAGCTGCTCCACCTGCCGCGCGCGACTATGTGGTTGTACCCCCACGTACCCTTGCCGCAGCGGAGTGGGATCTTCGAAGGGCCGCGATTGAAGTTGTACGCGACCTTCGAGTAGTGCCGGTTAGTGCACTTATTCGCTCGCACCTCTACGGCCTGGGATGCACGGTGATGGATGTCTGCCTGAGCGCTCGAAATGGGCGCCAGAACAAGAGAGCCGAGTGCCCCTGCAGTGACGAGAAAGGGTATGGCTATTTTGCGCACTGAACTCACGAGTTCCCCCACGTTTGATTGGTCTATTTGATCTTCCATGGGGCTCATGGCGGCGTGCAAGTGAATTTGATGTGGGCATCGTCACAGTGCGAGTTCAAGCAACAACTGAGAGTAGTTGATTGCTGTATTAATGCGGCTGCCGCCATTCGAGAAGGCTGAGCTCGGCATCCGGACTACAGCGCGGGCAGGCATCGGCCCGGCCCTTAGCAGGCACGCGGAACACCCCCGCGTCGGCGGGGAGGACGGCCACGACGACGAACTCGCGGTCAACTCCTACGGAACACCCCCGCGGCGGCGGGGAGGACGCCGGTGACGATTTTCCGCAAGCCGTGCATGACGGAACACCACCACGCCGGTGGGGAGGACGCGGCACGCAGCAGCACGTGGTGGGCGGGCACCGGAACACCCCCACGCCGGTGGGGAGGAGCCGTGCGCCTTGCCGAGGGTGGTGAGCGTGCTCGGAACACCCCCACGCCAGTGGGGAAGACGTGGTGGCGCACGAGATCGGCCGTGGCTGCGGCGGAACACCCCCACGCCGGTGGGGAGGACGAGTCCGGGAATCCTCTCGGCCCCGGTCACCGCGGAACACCCCCACGCCGGTGGGGAAGACGCGTGCTCGCGCTCGCGGCGGTCCGCCTCCTTCGGAACACCCCCACGCCGGTGGGGAGGGCCCCGAATCCGAGTGGACCGAGGACATCCGCGCCGGAACACCCCCCCCACGCCGGTGGGGAGGACCAGAACCTGGCACTGCGCGCGGCGGCCACGTTCGGAACACCCCCACGCCGGTGGGGAGGACCCCGCCCAGGCCCCCTGGTCGTGGGACGCCTACGGAACACCCCCACGCCGGTGGGGAGGACGCCAACCTCCTGGAAGGCACCTACGACGGGAGCGGAACACCCCCACGCCGGTGGGGAGGACGGCGCCACACCACACCCTGGAATGCTCGGGCTCGGAACACCCCCACGCCGGTGGGGAGGACCACGTCTTCGAAGAGAAGCACGGCAGGCCCACCGGAACACCCCCACGCCGGTAGGGAGGACTCGGACGAGATGTCCGCCACCCACCAGGCCCCTCGGAACACCCCCACGCTGGTGGGGAGGACTGCGCCGCGGTGTCGTTCTGCGCGGCGAGCTGCGGAAGACCCCCACGCTGGTGGGGAGGACCAATGGCGCCAGCCGGACTCGCCCATCCACAACGGAACACCCCCACGCTGGTGGGGAGGACCTGATGCGCAACGGCGATTGATACCTGGGCTACGGAACACCCCCACGCCGGTGGGGAGGACGCGATGTGGAACCAGATTCCGGAGCGCTCACCCGGAACACCCTCACGCTGGTGGGGAGGACACCTCCACGTTCAGCGCGAAGGCGTCGCTCTGCGGAACACCCCCAGGCCGGTGGGGAGGACCGGATATCCGAGAGCTGCCGCGCCGCGTCCATCGGAACACCCCCACGCGGGTGGGGAGGACAACAGGGTGGCGCTGCTCCCACTCGGCCACACCGGAACACCCCCACGCCGGTGGGGAGGACCCTTGGTACCTCCAGCGCATGGCGGCCCTGGACGGAACACCCCCACACCGGTGGGGAGGACCTTGAAGCGGTCCGGGGGAGTCGGTGGAAGGCGGAACACCCCACGCTGGTGAGGAGGACCTTGGCTGGCCTTATCGGTGATCTCGACGGCCTTACCCGCCTCCGGATCACCCTCACGTCGGTGGGGAGGATCTGATCAACAACCCACGGGGCCGCCAGGTCGTGGGAACACCCCCACGCCGGTGGGGAAGACTGGGTCGGTGAGCGTGGCCCCGAGCTCGTCCGCGGAACACTCCCACGCTGGTGGTGAGGACCCGTCGTAGAGACCGACGAAGTTGAAGCTGGGCGGATCACCCCCACGCTGGTGGGGAGGACGCGAGCATGCCCAGGGACATGCCGGTGATGACCGGATCACCCCACGCTGGTGGGGAGGACCACCCGCGCGGCCTCTGCTCCGTGAGTAGCGCCGGAACACCCCCACACCGGTGGGGAGGGCATGGTCCTCGACGAGGCCATCGCGATCAAGAACGGAACACCCCCACGCGGGTGCGGAGGACGCCCGGGAAGCCGCCAAGGTCGCCCACGACGTCGGAACACCCCCACGCTGGTGGGGAGGACACGAAGCAGCCGTTGAAGCACAGGTCGGGGTACGGAACACCCCCACGCTGGTGGGGAGGACACGCCCCCGGGGGGTCGCGCCCGTGACAGCCCGCGGAACACCCCCACGCTGGTGGGGAGGACGCCGGGATCAGACCCGGCTCGACGGCTGCTCCGGAACACCCCCACGCCGGTGGGGAGGACAGCCCCATGGCGTCGGCACCGGTCAAGCCCGCCGGAACACCCCCACGCCGGTGGTGAAGCAGGACATGACCGAGAAGCGGAACACCCCCACGCTGGTGGGGAAGACATCCTGCGCCTCGCCGTCCGGTTGGCCGCCGACGGAACACCCCCACGCTGGTGGGGAGGACTGGCGCTCCGCGACGGGCTGGAACCTGATGGGCGGAACACCCCCACGCTGGTGGGGAGGACTACATCTCCGGCACGAGCGAGACGTGGCAGACCGGAACACCCCCACGCCGGTGGGGAGGACGACGACAGCTTCGTCCTGAACTTCCAGCAGGACGGAACACCCCCACGGCGGTGGGGAGGACTCATCGATCTTGCGGGGGAATCCCGGTGCCAGCGGAACACCCCCACGCTGGTGGGGAGGACGTGGAGTTCGAACGCACCGGTTCGACCTACATCGGAACACCCCCACGCCGGTGGGGAGGATGAGCCGATCTTCGATCCCGTGAAGTGGCAGGCCGGAAGACCCCCGCGTCGGTGGGGAAGACGCGCCCAGGCAGGCCCGGCCCGAGCCGGGCCGCGGCACACTCCCACGTTGGTGGGGACGACCAGGCGACCCTCACCCTGCAGCGGGCGGACGCCGGAACACCCCACGCCGGTGGGGAGGACGCCCTGACCGCCTTCGGCCGCGCCGCCAGCAGCGGAACACCCCCACGCTGGTGGGGAGGACCGCGATCACCCACCCGAGCCAGATCATCATGCCGGAACACCCCCCCACGCTGGTGGGGAGGACGTCAGCGTCTCGCCTGGCGTCCGCGCCGAAATCGGAACACCCCCACGCCGGTGGGGAGGACGAGTCCGCACGGTTCGCGTGTGCACGCGAACGGGGAACACCCCCGCCGGTGGGGAGGACCGCTGGCGGGAAGTGCCGCGTACGCTCTGGGTCGGAACACCCCCACGCCGGTGGGGAGGACGGGATGTAGTCATCCTTGACTGTAAGAACAGGCGGAACACCCCCACGCCGGTGGGGAGGACAAGGTCGAGGAGGCCCCGGCCGAGGCCGGCACCGGAACACCCCCACGCCGGTGGGGAGGACGTGTCGCGCATGTCCGCCTGCACGTAGTCGGTCGGAACACCCCCGCGCTGGTGGGGAGGACGAGCGTACCCAGCCCGGCCCCGTAGACGAAGGCGGAACACCCCCACGCCGGTGGGGAGGACCCTGCGCGGCGGCCCATGATCAGCAGGATTTCCGGAACACCCGCACTCTGGTGAGGAGAGCGAAAAGGATCTGCCCGGCGGCGTCACAATCCGCGGAACACCCCCACGCTGGTGGGGAGGACCACAACGAGGGCGGCCATTCGATCCACAACCATGGAACACCCCACGCCGGTGGGGAAGACCACGTCGTTGTACGGCTCTCTGCTGTTGTCGACGGAACACTCCCACGCCGGTCGAGAGGACTCGACGGGCTCGTCGACCGTGAGGTCGAGCCGCGGAACAACCCACGCTGGTGGGGAGGGCGGCCGGTCTCGGGGATTCGGCCGGTGTCCTGCGGAATGTCTCCGCCTGGTGATCGCAGTGGGGAAACGGGTCTGGTTCTGGTCACCGCACGTTGTTCGTTTGCCCGGGCGTATCCCGCGGGCATCGCCGTCATGAAAAGGGGGTGACGGACCCCTGGGATCCGTCACCGTTGGCTCAGATGAGCCAGCTGACGAGTTCGTTGATCAGGGCACGGAGTACCGCGCTGACCACTACGCGTGAGACCTCGAGGAGGACCTCGCGTCGCAGGACGAACTTGTGCAGGAACCGGGACACTGTATCTCCAGGCGCGCCACACAGCCGAGGTTGCGCCACGTCCCTCGGGAGGGTCGTGCGTTCGTCTCGATGTGCCGTCGGCTGGAGAGCCAATGAGGTTCCGCGCACCTCCCAGAGAGGCGTACAGCAGTAAGTATCCTACGGGCAGAACGAGTTGGAGTACCTGCGGTAGACCGGATTCCCCTCCGTCGGCCTTCAAGGGGGCGCGGCAAGACGACGAGGAGTCGCCGGTCAGGCTCTTCCTGCTGCGTCCTTCTGACCTACCCCGAACCCGCGACAAGGAGCGCCATGTCCCTGGACTCCCGCCTCTGGGGCAAGGCTGCCCGGCTGGGTGAGAACGCCCGCGGTACACACAACACGCACCCCCTGATCTGTCACCTACTGGACACGGCAGCCGTCGCTGAGATCGTCTGGGACGAACTGCTGACCGAGCACCAGCGGAGCATGGTGGCAGGGGCGCTGCAGGTTCCGGAGGCGCAGGCGCGGGCGCTCGCGGCGTTCTGGGCGGGGCTGCATGACATCGGGAAGATCAGTGTGCCGTTCCAACTGCACCGGGACGGACCGAAGTACGAGGGCGGGAAGCTGCTGGCGCAGGAGCTGAGCGGTGAGCCGGGGTACGGATTTGGTGCCGGCGCCGCGCAGGATGGGCAGTCGCACGAAGCAGCAGCGCACTGGTGGCTGGTGGGCGTCTTTGAGGAGATCGGCTATCCGTCGTCGAGACGGCGTCCGCAGTCCCAGCTCAGTCATGCGGTGGCCCAGCTGCTCGGTGGGCACGGTGGCCGGTATCACCCGGTGGTCTATGACAAGGACTCAAGGTGCCCCGTCGCCCGTCATCCTGGTCTGGGCGCGGGCAGCTGGGAGGCGCAACGGCGGGTCCACTTCGACGAGGTGCGCAGAGTCACCGGGGCGAAGCCGGTTTCGCACGGGCGGATGACGCCGGGGGCGGCTGTTGTCCTGACGGGGCTGGTGACCTTGTCGGACTGGCTGGCCAGTATCGAAGAAGAGATCCGGACCCGGCTCAGGGAAGAGGGATGGGCCGGAACTCCCGAAGATCTGGACGCCTACTGGCAGATTGCCCGCACGGCAGCTGTCCGTCTGGTGCAGCAGACGGACCTGCTGGGTACGGGGTTCGCCCGGCCGCCGCACCCGGCGCAGGATGCGGGCGAGACTGGTCTCGGGGCAGGTATCGCACGTCAGTTGCCTGATCTGGTGACCGGGCACGGGCCGGGCATGGTGGTCGTGACGGCGCCGCCGTCCGAGGAGCGTACGGAAGCGGCGCTTCGTGCAGCGGCGGTTCTGGGGCATGCAGCGAACGCGCGAGGGCTCTTCTACGCGCTGCCGACCGGTGCAGCGGCCGACAGCCACATGGCGCAGGTGCATGCTTTCGCGAAGAAGGCCCTGACCGGCCCCTGGCGCTCGCTCCTGCTCCACAGCTCCTCCCGGTTGAAGCCGGCGGAAGCCGCGGAGCAGTGGGCGCATGCCCACGCGAGTGACGGAGTCAGCGCGGAGCCTGGTGAGGAGTGGGCCCCGGCAGCGAACAGCTGGCTCAACTCCCATCACCGTGCGCTCCTGGCGCCGCTGGGCACGGGAACGGTGGACGAACTCCTGCAGGCTGTCATGCCGGTGAAGTTCAACGTGATGAGGCTCTTCGCCTTTTCCGGCAAGGTCGTCGTGGTGGATGAAGCCCATGCCCGCGGCGCCTGGGGGCAGAAGCTGATGCTGCGGTTCCTGGAGTGGGCCGCTGCGCTGCGCATCCCGGTGGTCCTGGCCGCGACGGCCGCGGACCAGTCGGTGGACGCGATGCTGGCGGCCTACCGCCGGGGCGCAGGAGGGGACAGAGAGCCGCTGATGCAGCCGCGTCGGCCCCCGGGGTGGTCGTTCGTGGATGCTCAGACCGGAGGCGGACACCTGCCCCGGCAGCCGGCCGGAGCCGTTCGTGCTGGCACGCTGAGCATCACGGTCGTCGACGGTGCGCCCTACGACGAGATCCGGGCGGCTGTCGCGCCGATGGCCGCGACCGGCACCGGAAGGGCCGTCGTCTACCGGTCGACGCCGACGGAGGCCATCCGCACGTTCCGCCAGCTCACCCGGGACCTGCCCGGCCTCGATGCGATCCTGGTCCACGAACAGATGCCCAACAAGGACCGATGGCAGCGTCTGGCAGCCTGCCGAAGTGCCTTCTCTCCCGACGGCGCAGTCTCTAGGCCCTCGGTGCTGGTGACGACGCCGGTGCTGGAACATGTCCGGGGCCTGCAGTTCGACCTCGTCCTATCCGGGCCGGCACCACTCGCCAACCTGCTGGCCCGTGCGGCGCAGAGCACGGGGGGCCGGTCACGGCTTGTGGTGCTCGGTGCGGACCACGGGTGCGAACTGGACGACGCCGCGCTGGTGCGGCGCACTGACCTGCTCCTGGGGACCGGCAGGAGGGTTTCTTGGCCCGAAGAACTGCCCCTGCTGCTGGATGAGGTGTACGCCGACGACCTCGTCGCCAGGCTGGAGGAGTCCGCGGCCCATGAGCTGCGGCAGCTCGACAACCGGCGCACGGTCCGCGAACGCAGGGCCAGCGGGACAGCGGGTTGGCTGGATGTACCCGGACCGGGGGAACTCGGCGGCGACCTCGGCCTGCTCAGCCGCGACCACCCCGGCATGGAGCCGGAGCTGCTCTCCTTCGTGCTCGGCGAGGAGATGGTGCACGTGGTGTGCCTGTACCCCGGGCGCAACCAGCAGGGGCAGACGGTGCATCTCCTGGAAGACGGCGTCCTCAAGAAGAAGCTCGAACTGGATTCCAAGAGGAGACCGAGGCCGGGCCAGCTCGTCCCCTACCTGATACCGGTACCGAAGCGCCTGGTCGAGGGTGTGGAGGGCGATGCCAACAATGCCTGGAGGGGCATGCCGGCCCTCAAGAACGTCCTGCGCCTGAACCTGGAACCGGAGGACGGTAAGTGGGTGCACACCAGCGCGAAGCACCGATTCCACGTGGGTGAACTCGGCCTGACCATTGATCAGTTGTCGTAACGGCCCCCGCGGCCCCCGTGCGTCCTTCTAAAATTCGGTGGATGTCCGACCACGGGGGGAGGGGCGTGACCACGCCTGCGTCCAATCTGATCGACCAGCCATGGATTCCGGTCGCCTGGGCGGTCGGGTACTCGGGCCCCCCGGAAGTGGGCCTGCGGGGCCTGTTTCTGCACGCCCGAGAGATTCGTACCCTCCTGATCGCGGAAGCTCCGGCTCACTCGGCGCTGCTGCGCCTGCTGTACGCGCTCACCGCCCGGATCACCGGCCTGGACGAGGCCGGGCCCGGAAGCTGGGGCGACCGGCGGGAGGAAATCCTTGAGCAGGGCCTTCCGGAGCAGAGCATCGAACTTCCCGACGGCCGCAAGGCCGGCATCGAAGGCTACTTCGACCAGTGGAGCCACCGCTTCGACCTGTTCGACCGCGATCGTCCCTGGCTCCAGGACCCCCGCCTGCCTGCCCAATGCGACAGGAACAGCACGGCCGGGGTCCACAAGCTGGTCATGAGCCGGGCAGCGGGTAACAATCTTTCCTGGTTCGGGCACTGGAGCCATGACAATCCCGTCCTCCCCAACCTTTCGCAGGCGGCACTGGCGCTGCTGACCTGGCATTACTGGGGAGCCCCCGGCGCCCTCTCGAGGCGTGCGGTCGGCCAGGTGTGCCACCACTATGCGAAGGCTTCACCCCTGCGGGCCGCGCTGTCCTATCACCCGGATTGCGACAACCTTCTGCTGACGCTGCTGGCCGGCTTGACCCCGCCCGACGGCGACGTCAGCCGGCAGAGCGACCTGTGCCCCTGGGAGCGCGACGACCTCCCGGACCCGCTCGAGCCGATGCCTACGCCGCAGGGCCCTTGCTCCCGGCTCACCGCCTGCTCACAGCACGCCCTCTACCTCGTCCCCGCCCCGGACGGCGCGCGTACCGCCGACGCGTACATCACCTGGGCTTACGATGCCGAGCGGATCCGGCCACAAGACGACTACCTGATCTGGGACATCGGCAAGGACGGGGAGACCTTCCCCCGGCCCGCGCGCTCCTCCCGTTCTCTGTGGCGCGACGTCGACGCCCTGCTACTCAAGCAGCTGGATGACGCAAGCCCCATCCAGCCGAAGGTCATGGACCATGCCTTCGACGTCAGCGAGTACCTGCGGATCCGCGCGCTCGGCTTCGAACAGGACGCCAGCCAGGCGGCCAACCACCAGTACGTCGACTCCGCGACCCCGGTCCTCCTTTCCCGGGTGGAGGAGGACGTGGTCAGTGCCGAGCGGCCCGTACGCCAGCTGCGCGAACTGGGCGAGCTCTTCGGGGAGCGGCTGGAGCAGGCGACCAGGGAAGCCTGGCTGAAGTACACGGATGACAAGAAGAACGATCCGGGGGCCTGGCTGGACGCGGTCGCGGCACGCTACTGGCCGGCGGCCGAGGACGAGTTCTGGTCGCACTTCCGGCAGTTGACCCGCTCCGGCGCCGCCGTGGACGCTGGCTTCGACTTCGAGGCCGCATGCCGCGCCTTCGGGCGGCACGCGCTTAACGCCTACGAGACGGTGACCGGCTCGGTGACACGCACCCCGCGGGGCGCGAAGGCCGCCACCGGGGCGAAGGCGATCATCCTCGCCGCGCTGAAAGACCCGCACAAGGCGATGGCGCAAGCGAAGACGAAAAGGGCGGCCACACAGTCGTGAGAGTCGCCCGCCGACCCAAGGACAGCATGTGACCTCACAAGCCCCTGAAACGAGCAAGCGGCACCGGAACCGTGCCGCGTATGCCGCATTCGCCCAGCACATCGAACGCCTGTGCCGCACGGACCCCGGTGCTCGTGCCGCGCTGCGCGCCGGCCTGCGCCGCGACCTGGACCACCCGCGCACCCGCGCCATGCACCGGCTGCTCACGCCGCGACTGCCGGAAGGCTGCGACGACAAGACAGCGCAGGCCCACTACACGGTGGCCTCGCTGATCGCCGCCCAGCCCCGGCACGCCTTCGCGCGCGACCAGGACGACGACCAGGAATTGGACGCGGACACCGCCGACGAACAAGGAGCGCAAAACAAGCAGGTCCGTCCGGACGGACAACCAAACGAGAAGGCTGCCCCGCCCGATCCTGCCCCGTACGGGTCCTCGTTCGGAGCCACCCTGGGACAAGCCGTCATCGCCAAGGGCGCCTCCATGCGGCTGAGCGCAGCAGAAAGCCGCATCAACCTCCTGACACGGCAGAGCTTGCGCGGCATCCACCTGCACCTCCCCGGTGCGGTGAACCAGGTGCGCGCCGCCGACGCCTCCATCGATTGGGGACAGCTGCTGGCAGACCTCGTCGACTGGCCCTACCAGTCCGGGCGGATCA
Organism: Streptomyces sp. NPDC056486; assembly: GCF_042795295.1. Taxonomy (NCBI): domain Bacteria; kingdom Bacillati; phylum Actinomycetota; class Actinomycetes; order Kitasatosporales; family Streptomycetaceae; genus Streptomyces; species Streptomyces sp. NPDC056486. Next base: position 30,704 of record NZ_JBHTSF010000027.1, on the reverse strand, counting down.
GCCGCCGCTGGCTGCAGGACTTCTACCGGATCACCGCCCGCGCCGACCAGGACTGACCCCCTCACCCACAGGAGATCCCCGATGGACCTCACGCCACGCTTCATCGACATCCACGTCGTCCAACCCGTTCCTTACGCGAACCTGAACCGGGACGACACCAATTCGGTGAAGACCATGCTCTACGGCGACGCCCTGCGTACCCGTATCTCCAGCCAGTCCTGGAAGCGGGCCATCCGCGAGCACTTCCAGGCCACGCTCGGTGACAGCGCGCTGCGCACACGCCGTATCGGCGAGCGGGTCGCCGAGTTGCTCCGTGACCGTGGGTGGGACAAGACGCTTGCCGACCGTGCGGGTGCGCATGTTGCGGCGGGAAGCAGCATCAAGTGGGAGGTGGCCAAGGGGAGAGACAAGCAGCCCATCACGAACAAGGTCCTGACAAACGCGCTCGTCTACCTCCCCGAAGACGCTGTCAAGGAACTCGCTGATATCGCCGAAGCCCACAAGGACGCGCTCACGACCGACTTCACCGGCAAGGGTAAGAGCAAGCCCGAGAGCGCCCTGAAAGGGAAAATCGACAAGGTCCTTCTCAAGAAGAACGGCGTCATCAACCTCTTCGGCCGCATGCTCGCCGAGGTCGACCAGGCCGGTGTCGACGGTGCCGTCCAGGTCGCGCACGCCTTCACCACGCACACCACTGAGATCGAACTCGACTACTTCGCAGCCGTCGACGATGTCACCGCGGCGAAGGGTGATGAAACGGGCAGCGGCCACATGGGCACTGCCGAGTTCAGCACCGGCACCTTCTACCGGTTCGCCACCATCGATCTCAAGGAACTCATCACAAATTTGAGCGACGACAGCGACATCGGCCTCGAGGCCGCCCGCGAGCTCGCCGGCCAGTTCCTGCTCTCCTTCATCGAATCCCTGCCACAGGCGAAGAAGAACTCCACCGCCCCGCACACGCTCCCGCACCTGGTCCACGTGGCGGTCCGCTCCGACCGGCCGCTGTCGTTCGCCGCAGCCTTCGAGGAACCCGTACGCTCAGCCGAACACGGCGGCTACGTCGGGCGCTCCGTGGAAGGCATCGACGCGTACGCCAAGGCCGCGAACACCCTCCTCGGCCCCGACCGCGTCCTGCACGCGGCACACGCTGCCCTCCATTTCGACAAACTGGCGCACCTCGGCGAGCGTCACTCGTCCTTCGAAGCTCTCGTCACCGCCGCCGTCGACGTTGCTCTCGCCGAGGCCCCGCAGTGACAGAAAAGCCCGCCTGCGGGCTGCTGTTGCGCCTGGCAGGCCCACTCCAGTCCTGGGGCACGCACAGCAAGTACCTGCGGCGTGACACAGCCCGATTCCCCACCCGGTCCGGCGTCGTGGGCATGCTCGCCGCAGGGCTGGGGCGAGTGCGCCAGGCGCCCGTAGACGACCTCACGGAACTGTCGATGACGGTACGTGTCGACCGACCCGGTGTCGTGCTGTCCGACTTCCACACCGTCGGCGGTGGACTGCCTGCCGACGAGACGGTGATCACCGTCGATGGAAAACGCCGCACCGAGGGTAAGGGCACTCTGGTATCCAAGCGCCAGTACCTGGCCGACGCTGCCTTCACCCTCGCGCTCACCTCCGACGACGAAGAGCTGCTCCACGCGTGCGCCGCTGCCCTGCGTGACCCGCACTGGCCTCTCTTTCTCGGCCGCCGGTCCTGCCCGCCGGAAGGCCCGATCCTCCTGGGAATCGTGGAAGATCCGCTGCGCCACCTGGTACAGCTGCCCCTGGCAGCCAAGAGGCCGCGCAGCGGCCCGCAGCCGATCGAGTTCTACGGCGACAGACCGCTCGGTGTGCTCCCCGTGGACTCTGACGCCGCAGACAGGGGTGATGGTGACCACCACAGCGGCGAAGTCACCGACGAACCGGTGTCGTTCGCACCACTGGCACGCCAATACCAGCCCCGGCCGCTGTACCGGCGTGCCGTGTACCTGCCGGATGCCACGTACGAAGGCTTCGGTACTAGGTATCTGGAGAAGCTCCAGAGCTACATCAATACCCATTTCGCCAAGTCGGAGAGGAAAACCCGGTGACTTTGTGGCTGACCCGCATCGTGCCCTCACCCAGTTCTGACGATGCCCGTCGGGACCTCGGCGGCAGCGACCAAGGCATCCGATTGCACCAACGCATGTTGCAGATGTTTCCCGACGGGGTTGAAGGCTCGGCCAGGGCCGCATTCGGAGTATTGTTCCGTGCCGACGAGACCCCAGGTGGACCGCAGATCCTTCTGCAGAGCCAGATGGCGCCCGACCCCTCACGCCTGCCAGACGCGTACGGAAACGTCGAAACGTGTTCCCTCGATAGCTTGTTGTCGAATCTGCACAAGGGGATAATCGCCAACTACCGCTGTGTGGCCAATCCTGTGCGCAAGCCAAGGGCCACCTCACGGGAGGCATACAAGCTCCCGCCGGTCGTGGCCTTGAGCGGCAATGCCGCAGTTGAATGGTGGGAACGCCAGTCCACCACAGCTGGATTGGAACCCTTGCACATCAACGCCCACCCGCTCGCCACGATACGCGGCCACCGAGGTCTTAACGGCCGCGCCGCAAAGCAGCGAATTCAGATTTCCCGCACACAATTCGACGGGACGGCACGGGTCCTCGACGCCGACCTACTTCGCGAGAAGATCGCTGCGGGTATCGGGCGGGGCAAGGCATACGGATGTGGGCTGCTGACACTTGCGCCAATGCGGCAGCGGTCGTGAACATCGGACTCGAAGGACCGGATAACGCATGACCAGCCCCGGCCGATCCCACGCTGGTGGGGAGGACCTGCGACCGTCCGGCCATCATCCACCACCGATCGGAACACCCCCACGCTGGTGGGGAGGACCACCACAGGATCGCGCAGATATGGGCGATCAGCGGAACACCCCCACGCTGGTGGGGAGGACGTGGGGCCGTCGGCGGTGCGGATGGCGGACAGCATGCTCCCCGCCGACGCGGGGGTGTTCCGCTGTCCGCGGGCTACTACTACCCAATCACCAGGACTTCCCCACGACCACGTTCTGTTGACGTCATGCAGGGCGGAAGCGTGGCGGAGTTCCGCTTCAACTTCGACAACAGCGTCGCCCACTACCGAGATCCCACCATCTACCGACCCCGCTTCGTGTCCTTCACTCTGACAGCGAAGAGCCTCAGAGAGGCCAGGAGCAAGGTCACGTACGAGACGCAACCCAAGCAGCCACTTACACCTTGCCGAGAACAACAACGCCCCGTGGCAGGGGTGTTCACAAACCCGTGCCCGTAGCATGCGTCTGATGATTTCCTAGGTGGTGGCGGTCCTGCCCGCTACAGCGGGGCCGCCACCACATGTCGGCCTGTCGGCGAGCGGAGGACACGCGTGTCGGTGGATGAGTCGTGGGAGAAGATCGAGGGCTGGCTGGACCAGTACGCTCCGCAGGGACAGCCTCTGCCGGGGCCGTGCACCCGCTCCGAACTGGACGGCCTCTACAGCGCGCTCGGCGTGCGGCTTCCCGAGGATGTTGAGCAATCGCTGCTACGGCACAATGGGTCGGGGCTCACCGACGTCATCCCGTCCACGTTCGCGCTCTACAGCGTCAAGCAAATCGCCGACGATCATCTTGGAACGCTCAAGTACAAGCTGAAAAACGATCACTACGGCTTGGACGACAGCCGCTTGATCGTGCCGATCGGCGCGCTGGGCGAGATGCAGCTCGTCGTCGACACCCAGACGGGGCGTCTGGGGTCATGGGACATCGAGGAGACCGGCTACCGCTGGTTCGAGGGCCCAGGGTGGGCATCCCTTTCGGCCGTCCTCAAAGTCACGGGAGACGCCCTGGCGTCCCCGCCCCCGTGGATCGCAGTCATGGGTGACGGTGATGAGTGGCGGGCCATCGATATGGACACCGACTTCCCGGGCACGCTGGTCTGGGCCGACGTGAGGGGTTAGGCGCGTCGTTTACCCAGCAGGGCGCTGGCGTACGTCACCTGAGCGGCGATGTATCGGGCAGCCAGCACGCGCGCCCGGCACGCGTTTGGCCCGGTACCCAGGACGGGCACGGGCCGAACGTGCTCACGTCTGCTTCAAGAGTCAGGGCCCGGTCCTGCAGGTTGAGGCCCCTGCGGACCGCCTCCGCACCTTCACGTGGCAGAACGGTCACCGGCTTCCCGAAGGCGCGGGCGGACCTCCCGTTATTGCCGGGAGCTAACGAAGCGGTACTTGATGCGTGGGAAAGCGTGGATGCCCGCCTGACCCTCGTCGCGTAGTCAGTGGGTGAAGGGTTCTGGTCGGGGCCCGGCCCGGCTCGTTGTGGACACCCGTATGTGCGAAGGCGAGTTGACGTTTGCGGCACCCGACCATGTGGTCTTCCCGCTCACCGGCTCTTTGACCGCCCTGACCTGCCGACACCCGTCGTGTCTGGCGGACTTGGGTGTCAGGCGAGGCGCACACCTATCGACTCGGCCTGACCGTTCTAGGCATGCTTGCCTAGAATTTGGCGGACGCACCCCAAGGCCATGCGCAGGCCACCCCACGGGCCGCACCGAACTCCGAGGCAGAGCGATGTCGACGACCCAGCAGATCCTGGACCACCGCCGCGTACAGACGGCCGTCATCGGCCACAAGAACTCCGACCACCCGGTCATCCTCCCTATGGATGCTCACGAGTTGGATCTCTGGCGCCAGGCACACCCCGCCTACAGCTACTGGTGTGGGCATCAACTCGGCGGGTGTGGAGGGGAATTAAGCGGCCGCCGTTACACCGAGAAGGTCTGCCACTTCGCCCACCACCCCAGCGCTCCCGTCTGCCACCGCACCGCCAACGGCGACTCCAGCGCGGACCACCTCTTCATCAAACGCGGCATGCGAAGGCTGCTAAGCAAGCAGAACTTACGTGGTGACGTACAGATCCGGGACCTAGGGACCGGGCCCGGCGACGCTGTTGACGTCCACCTTCCGCATACCAGCCGTATCATCCGCTTCCAGCTGAACCACTGCGACTATCCCGCCTGGCGGCGCCATGATGACGCCCTGCGTCCGCAAGGAGCCGGCGGGGTCGACTGGGTCTTCAAAACGGATGGCCCGGCCACCCGCGAACTCCTCGACCGCGATGCCTATTTCCTGCGAGTGCGCCTCGAAACAGTTGGCGGGGAGCGCCGCGTCCACATCGGTACGGAGGCCCGGGATCACAGCGTCATCTGGACTCCGTTGGGCGATTGCACTCTCACGTCCACCGGGCTGTCCACGCCGCGCGTCGAAACCATCCGCACATCACGCCCGCGACTGAAGCTCCCCTCGTTCCCCCTCGCGGGTGGACTCGTCTTCAGGCCGGCCGACGAGTGCGAGGCCCTCAAGGACACGCTCTTCGCCGCCCCGGACCGCCGTCTCATCACCGCCGACGTACGGCCGGTCGACAGTCCCGTGGTCCGAGCCGCACTCTCCCTTCCCGCCGACGGCGACCCCCCATCGGCCGACCACGTGTACGGTGTGCCCGACTCCACTCGGATGCTGGTCCTGGAGGACGGCCAGGGCTGGGTTGTCGAGGTGAACCGCTACCGGCGCCTCAACGCCGGGGAGGCCGAGCTGACCGGGCTTTGGACACCGCCGCGGGGAGCGCCGCCCTCACCTGTGACCGCCGAGCCCGATCCCGCCCCGGTCATGCCCGCGCACTCGACGGGCAAGGCACGCTTTCTCACCCACGCCGACATGGTCATGGAACTCCGCACGGCCCTGGCCGGCTTCGCCCGGCTGGGTGTGACCACCACCTGGGAAGACCTTGCCTATCGCCTCGGCATTACGGCCTCGCAGCTCTCCGATGCCGAACGCCGCGATCTCCTGGTGGATGTGGACTCACCACTGTCCGATTACCTGCCGGTGCGCTCGGCCCTCGTCCTCGACGGTGACGGTCCGCTGCCCTACCTCGGCGAGATCCTGCAGCGACTCGGCGTTCCGTATGCCAAGAGCTCCACGCGCCTCCGACAGTGGGCCGCGGTCGAGCGTGAGCGTGCCTACGCGGCATTCGGTCAACCGTCCCGGGCCATGGAGCCCCGGCTAGACCTGACTCCCGCACGGCCGGTGCCGGAGAACCTCGTCAAGAAGGCGTTCAGCGGAAGCACGGCCCTTTTAACAAGGCGTGACGACCCGCGCGTCAGCGAGTTGCTCACCGCCCTTCGCCGCCTCAAACGTCATCCGGTCCAGGCCGTACGCCAACAGATCAACACGGCCGTGCACGGGGCGTCTGTCTGGCTCGGCCAGCAGCCCACCGGAGGGAAACCCGAGTGGATCAAGGCGGCTGGGCAAAGTCGTGACCATCACATCCGTGTGCTGGAACAGGCGCTGATCGCTCATCGGACGTCGACACCCACCAGTTCTGCACCCACGGCGCAGCGGAAGCAGAAGAAGGGGCAGAATTCGAGCCTCAGAAAGCTCCAGGACGAGTTTCTGGCTCGGTTCGAGGCACAGCAAAATGCCGCGAAGGCGCAGCCGAGGACATCCGTGCCTCCCCAGTCATCGTCTGCACCGCACAACACGACGCCGCGCCCGCTGGATCAGCTCACCCGTGAGCTGATCCGCGTCGCGGCTCAGGGGCAGACCATCTCCATGGCAGAACTGGAGGACAGCGGGATCACCCCCGCCGGCCTGCGCAAGTGGCTGGCCCGGATCGACCGCGGGCTTACTGCTGATACGCCGATGCTGTCTGCCCTGGTAACCACGCAGGCGGGTGGCCCAGTCCCATTCTTCCGGGCAGTCCTCACGCAACTCGGGCTGGCCGTGCCGCAGACAGACGAGGCTCTGATGGTCATCTGGCACCGAGAGCAGGAGCGCGCGCATGCGGCGTATGCGAACCATCCCCGTGAACTGCCGCCGCGCCTTGTCCCATTGGTTGGGTAGGCCGTTCCTACGGGTACGCCCTCGACCAACGCGAAGTCCTGCAAGGACGTGAACAACTTGTCCCCGGACCACCTGCCAACTCCGCGAGCGCCCCGTCCTTCTCACCGCCCAGCTCTCCCCCCGAGTTCCATACCTAGAGCAACGCGCTCCAATCTCATTGGCAACGGCAAGCGAGCCAGATCAGAAACAACTTCTGCGCGACAGGGGGCCTGAGATCGGGGAGACGTACGCGCGGGTGTTTCCCCGCCGGCTGGTAGTCCTCGGCAAGTCAGGCACTGGTGAGAGCGCGAGTTCACTTCTTCCGGGGCCGCAACACGCGGCGGCGGATGTACCGGGTGGGTGTCGTGGCCCCCACGGTGAGGAAGACGAAGCTGTACAGGACCTGGAGCAGCGTCAGCACCCGCGCTGTCTGGCCGATGGGGTTCACGTCCCCGTATCCGACCGTGGCCAGGGTGATCACAGTGAAGAGCAGCGCGTCCACCCGGGTCTGCAGCCCGTGGAACTCCTGTTCTTGTCGCGCCAGGACATAGTAAGAGGCCGAAAACAGCAGGATCGTCAGGCACATCAGCCCGGCGATTGCCCAGGCCGGACGGGTGCCGCCCCGGCCGATCATGACGAACTGGACCTGCGCGAGCAGACCCGCCGCCACCAGGGCGAGACCACATCCAAGGACCAAACAGCTCAGGACAGGCCGGTGCGGTCCAAAAGCATGCAGCGGCAGCACGAAGTACGCCGTCACCATGCTCGCGGCCGAGGCCGCCAGAGCTGCCGGGCGTCGCCAGCCCAGCGCGGCCTCCGTCGAGCTGGTGGTCACATACGCCTCCAGCGGGGTCAGGACGGGCTGCGGGGCAGGCCCCAGACGACTTGCTTCGCGCGGAGGCCGCGCACCAGCCCACGGGTCTGGGCGGAAACGTTTTCGTCGGGAACCTCCTCCGAGGCGAGCTACTCGTCGGCAGCCAGGTTCGCGCCCTCTGCTTCTTTGCCTGGGGTGGCCGATGCCGCGCTCGGGTTCGGCGCGTCTGCTTCGGTGGACTCTGCGTCGGGGGCGCCATGGCCCTGCTCTTCGTCGTCCCCCAACGGCTTGGCGCCCTTGAGGAGTGCTTTGATGGCCAATCCGTATCTGGTCACAGCGAGCACAGTGGAGCACGGCCGAACCTTGCGTCCCGAACTGAGAACGTGAGCAGTTGGCGGGTAGCGTGTTGAGTATGGATGGTCATACGGCACGCGAGCAGGGTATTGAGTGGCGGCAGATAGACGACGCCTGGCAGCGTATTGAGTCCTGGCTTGAGCGGCGCGCTCCGGCGACACTGGAGAACTTGTTGCCTGGGGCTTCCGAGGCGGAAATCGAGGGACTGCAGGAGTCTTTGGGCGTGCGTCTGCCCATCGGTCTGAGGGCGTTGTGGAGTCGGCGGGCGGGTGTGGGACCGGAACCGACACCTGGATTTATGCCGGGCCGGTGTGTGCTGATGCCGTTCGAGGTCGTCCGTCGCACGTATCAGCAGCAGATGCTGCTGCGACAGAGCGACGAAGAGGCGCAGCGGGGGGCGGGTGACGCAGAAGAGATCACGGTGTGGCGTCCCTCCTGGATCCCCTTTGCTGCGATCGGTGCGGATGCTTTGGCTGGTCTGTGTTTGGACGCTGAGACCGGCAGGATCTGGTACTGGAATGAGTACGCGGAGCGCAGCGTCAAGTTTGAGTCACTGACGGACTACATGGAGGAGATGGCTGACGTCCTCGAAGTCCCGTCGCTCGCAGAAGAGGCGCGGGTTGGCCTGATGAACGGGTTCTTGGTGTGGGGGGCGCCGCGCGATGATGCCGAGCGTGCGGTGTGGGAGCCGTTGGCCGGGTGATGCGTGTGGGGTGAGTGTTCGCACCCACCCCACACACGTCACGAAGATCTAGCCGATCTTCTTCCACGCGCAGGTGCTGCTGGTGGTGGTGCAGTGTTCGAAGCCAGGGTTACTGAGGTAGAAGGCGTCCTTGTCGAGCATGCGCCAGGCAGGAGCCGGAAATTTGTGGAAGGCCCCACTGTTTTGATCGCCGGGGATCGTGGCACGACCGCACTTCTCGGCGTTGGAGGGGCCGGTCTTGTCCTTGCGCGTGTCGGCGAAAAGGCCGAAGGAGCTCCCCGAGGGGTCCGCGTAGAGCTGAGCGCACTTGTCCCCTGAGTCGACCTGGTACTTGTTGCCGGTGTCGGGGTAGCCGCCACTCTCGTGGGTTGAGGCCATGGCGAACTCGTCGCAGGTCGGCGAACCCATCGAGGCGTCCATGGGATGTTTCTTCCATGCGTCCGGGCAGACCACGTTGCGGCTGTCGTCACTGGTCCACTTGTTGCCGTCCGCGTTGGTCTTGGTGGTGTCCGGGCCGAGGTAGTGCATGGGCGCGTCGCCGGTACCGGGGCGTCCGGTCATACGGTTCTGCATGAACCAGTAGTAGGCGCCAGCTGCCGGGTACTTGTTGGTGTCCATCGTGTAGGTCGGGGTGTAGTACGGAAGTACACACCCGGGTGTGCTGCTGGCCGTGCTGAGATCGTCGCAGCGGACCTTGAGTTCGTTGCCACTGGTGCCGAAGCCGGCGTTCGCGGCGAGGTCAAGATCGACATCGACAGCGCCGACCATGTCCCAGGTCAGGTCGATAGTCTCCTTGCCGGTGCCCGTCCACTTCGTGGTGGTGCTGGCAACCTGCGTCTGGCCGACCTCGCTGTCCAGCCAGTACCCCCTCTCGGCCTCCCCCGTCTTGTAGTCTTTCCAGGCCACCGGGGTACTGGTGCAGTGGTCACAGACCGTTCCTGCGTTCCAGGTGAGGCGGACGCCAAGAAGCTGCGGGTCGATGGAGGTGGGAGTGACGAACAACTGCTGGTCGAACTCCGCGAAGTCGCTGCCGCCGGACGACTTGTTCGGGTAAGTCTTCAGCCGCTGCTGGAAGTTGAACGTCGCCACGCCAAAGGGAGGCTTGTCCGGTTCTCCGCCGGAAGTGAAGATCAAGCTGGCGCTGCCGACATTATTTAGACAGGCGTCGGTGCGGTTGATGTAGTCGTGGCCCGAGGGCTTGTCGGAGCACCACGACACGAGGTCCGGAACCTCTGCCGTGGGGGAGAGCAAAGACTTCTGCTTCTTCTCGGATGCCGGGTGGAACTTGAGGCACACCTGGCGGCCTTGCGCGTCAGCCTTCGAGCAGTTCGTTCCCCCGGCCTTGCGGATCGCCAACGCGCCGGGGTCGCTGCGGAAGATCTCTTGTGCCTTCTGGGCCACCGGATCGATGTTTGAACTCGCCTGCGGAGCAGGGAAGGTCGCGTAGGGCGCGATGCGGAACTTGGCCCACGGGGACCATTTGGTCTCATACAAAGAGCCGTCGAACGCGGACGTGTGGAAGGTGTAGGTGACTCCCGGCTTCAGCTTGCCGGCGGGGACAGTGACCTCGGCCGTGCTTCCGGAAGCTACAGCAGGGGAGACGAGCACTCCGTACTCATCATCCTTCAACTTGACTTGTGTCTTCGCATTGCCGTTGGCGTCAGTCGTCCAGACCTCAAAAGTCTGGGTGCTCTTGTCGCCGTCCGCGTCGGTCACAGTATTGCGGAGGACCGTCTGGGGGCTGGTGACGTTCCACACGTCGCTGGCTTGCTTGAACTCCGGTCCAGCCTTTGGAGTCTTACCGGAAACTGGCCTGCTGCCTGCAGTCACAGTTCGGGACTCGGGTCCTGCTGCGGGGCGGCTGGAAGGTGCCGCATTGGGATCGATGCTTGCCTCGGTTCCGGCGGCGAGTGCCGGACTGGACCCGAGAAGAAGAGCGAGGGCGGCGCCTATGGCTGCCCTTCGTACTAATTTTGACATCTGTCTGTGCCTCAACCCATGTCTCCTCACGTGTAGGTGAGTTGTGTGGTCCATGCCAAGACCGTTTCTATGCGGGTTGAGAGCGCTCGAGCAATGCCACTAAACGCCCAATTCGCCTATCGCTGCTGTGTGTTAGCTGTGATCGATGTCATGGTTGCATGTAGTCATGTGAATTTTCTGTGGAATATTTGAACACAAAGTGTGTACCCCGCCGTCTATTGCAGAGCATGCAACGGAACTCCGCTGTGTGCCGATCTGCCCGTACAGCAGCACTTCCCAGAAGTTGCCGTGGTGAGCGGAGACCTCCTCGATCTGCTCGTACGTGGAAAGCGGGGGATAGGCGGAGAGCAGCTGACGCTGTCCGGCATGCGGAGGCAGGGTGCTGTGGCGTCAGGTCGGGGAGTGACAGCCGATGGCTGGGTTGTACTCGGGCTCTCCGCTTTCGAGCACGCGAAGTATCATCACCGCCATCCGGCGCGGCTTACGCCAGCTCCAGTACCGCCACGAAGTCCTCGACGGCTGCCTCACCGGCACCGGCCTCCGACACCAGCCACCATGACGACATCACGAATTGAAGGTCAGTAGCTACGTCGATGAAGTGCTGAGCTCTATCGCATACCGTGCGCAGGACGAGGCCAGCGCTGTGTGGTGGCGAGTCGCCAGCGGCAACGCTTGCCAGGCGGGCGCTGATGCTGCTCATGGTCGCCGGGCAGATCGCATGGTGCTGGCCTATCGGTGCGATGATCGAAATCGTCTGCCATCCAGCCAACTTGACGCGTATCGTCTGTGGGATGCGATTCAATTCTTCAAGCGATCGCCGCCGCAGGCCAGGTTTTGCATGGCCCGATGACGCCAGCGATGATGCACGCGAGTTGTTCGAACCCCGACCGCCACTGCGAAAACTGGTGGTTCAGGTGGATCACGAGATTTTGGTGGACGATTCCTCATCGTGGTCCAAAGAGGCATTGCTGTCAGGGTTGCTAACCCACCCGTACGTTCAGGTGGTGAGGTACGCGGACGGCGGTCCGCCGCCCTCTGCTGCGCGGATTACCTCTCCATGGAGTGGAGAACACGCGCCAGGATGGGCCGTGCTGCACCAGAGGCATGAGGACGGCGAGGTACGGGGATTTACCACGGGAGATGAGCAGAGCGTTTCGGAGCATGCAATCTATGGAAACTCCGCACTCATAGCCCGCAATGACAGAAATCACCCAGCCTACGGCAGCTTGGCGCCCGATGAGGCACTTAAGCGACGAGAGGCAGACGTGCTCGGCGCGAGAGTTGCAGAGGAAATTTCTGCGGATCTCTATATAACGCGCCGTGACTACCTTTCTGGTGAAGCGAAATATAGAGCTAAGAACGTGTTGTTATGCACGCCAGGGGAAGCCCTTCCGCTATTGGGCCTGTACCTGCGGCGGCAAGGGGTCTTCATCTACTTCCGAGGCGTCGACGGAAAGTTTCAATATCGCTGTAGTCGGCGACTCTACTTCTTTACGGGTGCCTTGGAGTTGCTGCCGTCGATGTGGCGATGGTCGACTGCTTTCGGGCAGTACGCTATTGCGGCTAATGATGACACCCTTCCGGCCCTTAGTAGTTCGCTCGTTCAGCGGGTAGAGCGAGCATTGCAATCGAGAGATGAGCTGTTCACTGCGCTCAACATGCATGGGAATCGCGATTCTACGGATGATGCCCTGCGCAGTCTCGACACGGCCCTAATTTTCCTAATGGGCGCTCTTGATGCATCGGCGCGTGCCGTTCATCGAGTGCTCGGTATTTCCGTGACTCCGCGGAATGCTGGATGGCAGAGCCGCAATTGGCTGGATCGAGTGGCGATTTCGGCCCCGAAACTCGCAGCAATTTTTGACGAAGGCTCGGAAGCGCAACACTTGCTTGAGATTCTGCGAAAATTCCGCAATTCTGTACACGGTGAAGCTCTAAGTCCTCTCACCGTCAAGGAAGGGAGTGACCCTGAACGAATCCTAGTCAGCCTGCCTCGGGAGGATTTGCAGGCTATCTTGAATTCTATGGATGCTCTTGGTGGGCGAGATGCGTGGGGGGTGGAATCACACTGGGATAATCGCATGCACGCCGAGCCAGGGGCGCTCCTCGGGGAAACACTCGAACGAGTCGTCGCCGTATTGAACAGGATCATGCAAGAGACTCCTGTTGAGAGCCTGCCGGACGTGCATGTCACGCCAGCTCAGTGCACGCCTCCAAATGATCCGAGTGGTAGATATTCCGACATGAAGCGAGAGGGAATTCGCTGGCAATTGGGATTCTAGTCGATAATAGCGAAAGCGGCATATTGGGCCGCCTGGCCGCTAAATATAATTCGTGCTCAACGAGTCGACTATTAGCAGCCGTCTCGTACGTGGGATCTGTGTACCGGAACCGCGGGCGCCGGTCTGCCCAGGGCCGGTCTGTCGGCGAGCGGAGGACACGAGTGTCGGTGGATGAGTCGTGGGAGAAGATCGAACGCTGGCTGGACCAGTACGCTCCGCAAGAACAGCCTCTGCCGGGGCCGTGCACCAGCTCCGAGCTGGATGGCCTCTACAGCGCGCTCGGTGGTTTTGGCCCCGGCCAGCGCGCAGGAGGCGACATCGAAGTGATCAAGTGAACCTCTCCATGTTGCGGCGAGAATCCTCTTCTTGGTCCCGCACCCGTGGGAACGTGCGTCGGTAAATTCGGGTGCTGCCGGCAAGGAGAGGTTGCTCATCAGCGCCAGTCTGGCGCGATGCTGAGTTCGTTACGGTTGGTTGCTTCCTGGGCGAGACGTTGCCCCTTGGTCAGCAGGGCGTGCGCTGCCAGCCGGTGTTCTTCGGGGAGCCAAGCCGTCAGGCTGTGGGCCCGTTCGCTGGCGATGTTGTCGCCGGCGGTGGGTTCATGGGCGAGCAGCAGCCGATACAGGGCAGCGGCCGGTTCGATGGCTGGCAGTCCATGTTGTGCGCCGTTGATGGAGGCTCTGGCCGGTATGGCGATGCCTTCGGCGTCCAGGTCGCCGTAGTAGACGATGCGGTGGATGTCGGGAAGCTCGGTAATGTGCTCTACGGATGCTTCAAAGGCTCTTCCGGAGCCGAAGGCGATGTATCGGATGCGGCCGGGGGCGGGCTTGAGCAGGTCGCGGAGGGTGGCGTAGGTATCGCTGTTTTCCACTACGAGCATGGTGTCGCCGTTGCCGAGCCTGCGGTGGGCCAGCGGGGGAGGTTCGCGGTAGGTGGCGAGCTGTTCGAGGGTCAGTCTGCCGGGGGCGAATAGGGCTCCGGTGATCAGCATGTCGAGGCGCTTTTCGTTGCGGAAGATCTCGTAGGAGCGCTCGCGTAGGGGGAGGGCAGCGCGTCGGTCTGGACGGCTGTGGGTGTCTCGGAACCAGCGGTTGAAGGCGCGGAGGTCCTGGGTCTGGGAGGCGGTCAGCCGGGTTTTGTAGGCCCAGTCGAGCTCTGGTCGCCATGACACTTGCTGCCGCGGGGATGATCTCACTGGTGGCGCGCTGGGTATCCGGACTTGTTCGGGAAGGGCTGGGCGGCCGGCGTCCCATTTTGCGCGGGAGGTGGGGAGGCCGATGATGCCGTGTTCGGCGATCTCGTACAGCAGTGTGGCGAGGGTGCTGCGTGCCTTCTCCCCGTTGGCGGCGCCTGGCAGAGCCGCGTGGAATGCCGCGATGAGCGTGGCCCGGCTGACCGTCACGCGATCGGCGCGGGCCTGGAGCGCGGCACTGAGTTGTGCCGCTGCGGGGGATAGCGGCGCCTCGGCCTGGTCTGCGGGTGAGGTCATTGAGTGTCACCCTGCTTCCTGTACAGGCGGGCGGCGGTGAGAACGCCGGCAGGTTCGGGGGTCTGCTGGTCGGGGGTGATGCGAGGGGCAGGAATGAGGGCGTTGCGTACCTGTTCCTCGAGTCGGATGAGGGAGAGGCCGCTGCGGGCCTCGGCGTCGTTGCGGAGCTGGATGCGCATGGGGAAGCGTGAGGTGACGTCCTCGTCGCTCAGCCCGGTGGTGTAGACCAGCTGGATTCCCAGTGCGGCGGCCATCTGCATCTGGATGTCGACGAGGTAGCCGGCGTTGGCCCGGCCGATGGGGTTGTCGAGCAGGAGCAGTCCGCCGTTTCGGGTGCGGCTGCGAGGGCCGGGTGATGTGCGCAGGGCGGCGAGCGCGCAGTACAGGAGGATGGCGCCGGTCAGTTCCTGGCCGCCGGAGAAGACACGGCTCATCTCTTCGACGGGGACGCGGTCCAGGCGCTGGGCGGCGTTGGGCTTCATGACCTCGGCGGTAAACCCGCGGGGTACTGCTGCTACTAGGCAACGCATGACGACGTCGATGCCTTTGAGCTTGCGCGTGCGCGGGTTGCCTGCCAATGCATCGACAGTCTCGTGCATCTGGGCGGTGAGAGCAGCCAGGTCCGGCTTCTTGTAGCGGATGGTGAGGAACTTCTGCCCGGACCAGGGAGCGTCTCCCTCGGGGAAGGCGGAGAAGCGGCTGGCCTGGTCGAGGCGCTGCAGGAGGTCAGTGACGTGGCCGCTGAGCTGTGAGGCGAGAGCCTCACGCGCTTTGGCCATGCTCTCCAGGTCTGAGTTCAGGGCTGCGATGCGAGAAGTCAGTGCACCGGTCCAGGTGGCAGCCATGGCGGGAATGTTACGGCTGTCCAGGGCGGAGATCTGAGTGCGCAGCGGGATGTCGAGTCGTTCGAAACGGACATCGGCGGGTACCTCCTTGAGCCGGCTCACGCCTCCCGCCAGCTGCCGCTCTGTTCGACGGGCAGCGTCCCGGCACGTGGTGTGCGCGGCTGTTGTCTGGCGAGCGGCGAATTCGGCTGCTTCACCCGTGCCGGCATAGGGCGAAGTGGCCGACGGGACAGCGAGGCCGTGGACAGCGGATTCCAGCATCGGCAGTACCCGGTCGAATGCCGCCAACTCCTTGGTAGAACCTGCCTGATCACGGCGGGCACTGTTGTAGACACCGGCCGCGAGACGTTCCTTCGCCTGAGCTGTGTCGAGCTCACTCATCGCTTGGGTCTCCAGCTCATGAGCCTCAGCGACGGTGGCCGGTGTCCAGGCGGCGGCGTCTTCCTCGCTCAGCGAGACTGCCGGGGCAAGGAGCTTGGCGCGCTCCGCAAGACGGCTCGCCTGATCGCGCAGCCGCTGCAGGGCAACGTCGCAAGTTCCGATCTTGACGGTGAGGGCGCGGACAATGGCGTCGCGCTGGACGGCGTCACCAGCCCGCTCATCGCGACTGTGAGTCATGGCCAGCCCCCGTACCTGTTCGGGGACTTCGTTCCATTCTTCCTGGCTGTGGAGCAGGGCTTGCTGTGCTGCCGCGGCCCGCTCGTGCTGGTCCTCGCCGACCTCAACGCCGCGCAGCTCGTCCTGCGCTTGCAGGTAGCGGTGCTGGAGAGCAGGGAGGGGCAGCAGGGGCGGGTTAAGGGTGCCGTGTTCCTGTTGCGCTCGGGACGTACTGGTGATCTCTTCGCGCGAGCGGGCGTATCCGTCGGCAGCTTGCTCGGCCGATTCGATGGCGCGAGCGAGTTGTGGGATCTCCTCACTCGCCAGGTCGATCTGCCCGGCCAGTGATTGGAGTTCGTCTGCGCGAGTGACTCTTTCGCCGCTGAGGGCCGCGAGCCGGTTCTGCGCTTGGTCGGCCGTAGACTCTTCGTCCGCCAAGCGCGTCAGACTGCCTGCGTTTTTCTGCGCGGTTTGGAGATCCTCGGTGCGTTGTTCGCATGTGTCCTCGGCGTTCTCCAGTGCCGCTTCTTGTTCGCCTGCTGCGGTGCGGGCCGCAGCCAGATTGGCCTCTGCCTCCTCTGTTGCGTTCTCCAGCTGCTCCAGGTGGTCAAGCCGCTCGCTCACACCCAGGCCACCGCAAGCGTCATGCCAGTTCGCGATCTGCTGTACAAGGTTCCGTGCAGCGGTGAGGCGCTGTCTGAGCACGTTCGACTCGCGGCTGACCTCGGCGATGCGAGCGTCGACGGCGGCGCGCTCGTGTGCGGCGGCTTCCTCGTCGTGCAGGGCGGGTGAGGGCTCGACGACGAACCGCCCGTCGTCTGGGGCCGTCTGAGTGCTCAGCATCCGTTCCCCGGTGCCCACCGTGACGGCGGCGCAGGGCAGGGGACGAAGGCCCTCCACCATGCTCCGAGCGGCTTCCAAGCCGTCGGTGCCGCCCACGATGATCCCGCCCACCAGGTCGGGGTGCGTTCTGATGACCTGCTGGTGGTCCGCGGTCGGTACATTGTCGCGCATCCACTGCCAGCCGGGCACGGCGTGGGTCCCGTGGGCCGTCAGCTTTCCGCACAGGTCGCGTACCTCTGTGGCGGCAGGGAGCAGGCCCTCGCTCGTGTCGAGGAGAGCCAGTAGGGTCTGATCGTTCTCCAGATCGATGTTCTTGCGGGTCAGTGTCGTCTCGAGGCCGCCGGTGCGACGCTCGGCGAGCTGGTGCAGGGTGTCGGAGTGGTCGCCCAGCCAGCGCAGTGCATCACTGGATTGAAGGTCATCACTGTTGGCTTCCAGCAGCTCGGCGCATAGTGGGTTGCTGCGAATGTCTGCCGCCCGAGCCCGCAGCCGACCGGTCTCGTCATGCGCTGTCGTCGCGGCTGCACGTGTGGACCAGGCTAGCTGTTGCTTGTTGCTCAGCGCCGCGTGGGCTCGCTCCCGTTCGGCTCGGATGCCCTTGCGTGCCTCGTTGGCTTCTCGCAGCAGCTGTTCGCTGTGGCGTACGTCGTCCTGGGCGCGGGCGGCGGCATCGGCGGCACTCTCCTGCGGGGTGAGGAGATCCTGTTCCCGGGCGGCGCTCAGGTGTGATGCGAAGGTGGCGGTCTGCCTTTGCAGAGTGCGGGTTTCCTCCTGCGCGGCGCCCTCGACGGTAAGCAGCTTGTTGCTTCGGCCACGCCACTGCTCAATCTGCTTCTGCGTCTCGGTCGTGGTGTGCGTGTGCCGACGGATCGTGTCACGGGCTTCCTTCTCGGCCCGTGTGTAGCCCGCGCGCAGCGCAGCGGCAGCGGTGTCGAGGGCCTGGACGTAGGGGGCGGCGGTGCGTTCGGCCTGAACGAGAGCCTGCTGGGCGCGGTCGTGGTTATCCAGCGCCTGGGTGTGGCGCAGAGCGATCGGGACGCTCGCCCACGCCACGCTCTCATCCTGCGCCTTCTGTTTGTCCTTCTGGGTTGCCTTCTGCTGCGCGGCGATCTCGTCCAGATCGAGAGCGTGGGAGCACACTTGTACGTGCTGCAGGCGTGATTGGGAGAGTTCACTGGTGCGTTTTGCCGCTTCCAGCGCGCGGTGCGTGTCTTTGAGAGCGATGTTCCTCTCGGACTCGGTGGTGGTGAGTGCGGTGTGGCGTACCCGGACCGCGGCGGTGAGGTGAACGAGGTTCTTCTCGGCGTTCTTGGCTGCACCGGCATGCTCGGTGAGCGTGCCATGGAGGCTGGCTACCTCCTCGCACGCGTGCTGCATCTCCACGGCGAACTGCCGCTCCCTCTCCCACTGGGCGCGTTCGTCGTGTGCGGCAGCATAGCTGTGGAACGCGATGCCCAGTTCCGTGTACCGGTCATCGTCTGTGGCCTTGCGCAGAAGCCATTCGACAAAGGCGTCGGCGGTGTTGGTCGTGAAGGCTGCGGCAGCGTCGCTCTCTTTTGCGTTCATCCGGCGTTGTACGTCGAAGAGTTCGGGCTGCAGGCCGAGGCCGCGCTGGTGCTTTTCCCACTTCTCCTGGCCTTCGAGGATGTGCAGCTCGAGCGCTTCGACGCGTTTCTCCCAGTCGCGCAGTTCGGTGCAGTAGTCCTCGTAGGGGGTCCAGTGTCCGTCGCGGTGGAAGGGAAGCCGGTCGGCGTCCAGCGCTGCGGAGGGATGGAAGCTGTAGAAGCAGCGGTGCAGTTTGCCGTCGTGCTCGGGGGCCAGGACCTGGGCGGTGACCAAGAGGCGCCCGGTGCGGGCGTCGGCCCATTCGAGTACCACGTGGGACGGCTGTGCCATCGAGACAGTGAAGTTGCGCAACGTCTCCAGATCGCTGTGTCGGTAGGGGATGGTGGTGCAGGTGATGCCGGTCAGTAAGACGCCCTTGCCGCCGCCGTTCTGCAGCATGACCAGGCTCGCGGGCGCCGGGCGCTGCACGATGTGCCCGGCAGCAGGGATTAGCGAGGCGGTCTCCACCTCGGCGCCAGCGCCAGAGAAGTCCAGGGGCACCTCCTCATAGCGGGCATCTTGCGGACCAAAGTTTCGCAGCAGAATGCGATTGAGCTCATACATGGAAGAGGTCCTTGGGGTGAGCGTTCAGCTGAACAGGTCCGCTGTCGGCGTGGCGGCGGCCGACGAAAGATGGTCGTCCGGGGACGGCGGGGCGGCGTGGTCGGCTGAACCGCCGGAGGGAAGGGCTGCGACGCCCAGCACAGCTAGTTCCTCCAGCATCTCGCGTGCGGCCTGGTCACGGACCTGTAGCCGGTACTTGACGTTGGTGACGTAGGTGCCGGCGTCTTCGTCGCTGAGCTTGCGTACGAAGCCGTGACTCTCCAGATGAGTGAACGCTTTCTTCACCAGGGCTCGCGTCGAGGACCGCGGGGCCCTATCTGCTTGTGTTTTACCCGTGGCGCTGCGGCGCAAGTAAACCCGCCACAGCCCCTCCAGCCCCGGCTGATCACTGGGCGGATCAATGTCCTCATCGCTCTGGGCAAGATGGCGTTCGATGGCCGAGGACAGGATCCGGACCTCTTCATCGACCTGTTTGACGGAGATCCGGCCGATGTGCTCGTCATCGTCGAGGTCTTCGGGACGGGGAAAGGCCATGGCAGCGATGGTCAGCTGGGCCAGCAGGTACAGGGGACGATCGGCGGTCTGCGGGACGAGGTCAGAGACAGATACCGCGAAGTCGGTCTCCGGGGTGGTGCCAAGGACCAGTCCTGTCAAGGGGTGCACTTCCAGCACTGTCAGCTCGAAGCCCTGGGCGACCTTCCGTACCAGCTGCGCGAAGTCCGGTTCGGTATCGAAGCGTTGGACGAGCCGGGCGTAGTCACCAGAGCGGGCGGGCGCTTTGCGGCGGGCCATGGCAAAGGCGACCATCCGGGCTGCCTCGGCTGCATCCTCGTGGTGGTTCATGCACTCTCCTGGCCAAGCTGGCGGGCGTCAGGGTGACGTGGGGCGGGGAAGGCGGACAGGGGCGCGTTCGCCGACGGTTCCGGCGCCATATCGGCACCCCCGGTGCGGACCAGGAGGAAGTCAGTACCGCCAAAGTGGTCGTCATCCAGGTCTGCGCCGTCGTCGACGGCCACCACGGCAGTCTCACCGGCAGCCAGCTGGCGCACCGGAATGAGCCGGAACAGTTGCTGAACGCGCAGCGTGAGCAGCTCATCGGTGCCGGAGTTCGGCCCCGTCCACGGGCCGGGCTGGCGGGTCGCAGCCAACAGGGTCGAGAGCCGCACCCCCTGCGCGGTGACCGCTGACAGCATCGAGTCCACCGCGTGGTGTTGTTCGTCGTTGAAGGCGGAAGGGTCCTCGATCTGTGACCAGTCGTGCTCGTCTTGAACCGGCACCAGTTCCTCGCCGACGTCGTCGGTGGCCTTGGTGAGCCCTTCAAGGAAGTCGGGCAGGAACATCACCCGAGGTCGCACGGGCCCCAGGACAGCGAGAGTGAACGCCTCCAAAGGGGCCAGGCACGAGCTGAGAGAGAGGCCCAAGGCTGGTTGCAGGAGCTGTTCGTGCAGGTGTACACGCGTGTGGATCGCCGGAGCGACGAACACCTGACGGTCTTGCTGACGCCGGAATTCCGGGCCGACCTTCATCAGCATGTCGATAAGTACCGCATGACGTTGCCAGCACTCGTGAATGAGCGCCTCCAGATCTTCCAGCTGCCTGCGCTTGCGTTCATCGGCGGTGGCTTCCAGCAGCTGGTTGACCCGCTCCTTGAGCATCGTCTCGGCCGCGGACCGGCTGCGCACGTGCTCCAGAGCCTGATCGACCGTGTCCCTGACTTCCGTGTCCCAGTCCACAGCCCGCACATTGCGCTTCATGGCTTCGATGCGTCCGTGGATGTCCTTGGCGTACCGGATGCTCTGGATTCGTGCACTGTGGGCGATCTGCCACGCCTCGCTGATCCGAGAACGCTTAAGCAGAGCCTCCAGTTTGGCTTCGGCGGCGATCTGTTCTGAGGCGATATCGACATCGATCGCATGTACCAGCACGGTGATCGCCGCGTCCGTGGTGATGAGCGCGGCCTGCCCCACGTGATCGGGGACTTCCTTGAGAATCTGGAAAGATGTCTCGCGGGTCTCGAACCCGTTGTCCGTCACATATCCGACATCGTGACGGAAGGTGCGGTCGCGTTCTTCGGTGTTGATCAGGCGCTCGGTCACCCAGCGTGCGACCGCCCGGTACTCCTCCCCGCCCTGGCCCGGCAACTGCAGTGCCGCGTACTCAGCAACGTGTTCCACGACCGTCTCCTGTCGCACGGCCGTTCGCATGTCCGTGCGTAGTGTCACGAAGTCGATCGCGGCCAGGGCCAGTTCAGCCATGCGGTACCGGTCCCACCCGCGTTCCTTCTTGGCCTTGCTGTTGTCCAAGGCCAAGAGTGGATGGACCACTGTTAGGGCTCGCATCCGCGAGGTGATGCTTTCGTAGACTGCCGACGGCTCTTCAAAAATCACCAGCTATCGCCCCCCAACTTCATCTCTGGCGCGCTGAGTTCAAGCTAAAACACGGCACTGACAATCACTGCTGAAATCGAACTAGTGGCCTGTTCATGCTTCGGCAATCAGCGGAGGTAATGAAGCCCTGGGGGGCGAGGCGCCCGCCGATTCGTCGACGAGATGGTGATGATCTCCGAGCGTCCTGCCGAGGTGGAGGCCGGGCGGTTCCCGGCCGCTGGGGAGGTGATCTGATCGTCGTCCCTCGAAGCGAGAGCGCGATCGTGACCCTGGTCGAGCCCCCCCACCTGCTACGTGATACTCGGGCATTTGCCCGGCGGGCACACCGCCGAGGGGGTCCGCGACGTGCTTGTGCCGTAGATCCAGACCCTGCCCGGGCATCTGCGCGGCTCGCTCCATCGATCGTGACGTGTTTCCGATGACCCACCACGTGGAGTGCGTCGCGATCCTTGAGCCTGCCGCAAAGAGTGCCTGACCTGCGCTTTCCCCCAGCGTGCGTCATGTGCGCTATGTGCGTTACGGGCACATTTTTGACGCTCAAATGACGCTCCGAGAGGCGTCCTGACGCTCGTTCTGATGGTGCGTCAGGCTGTCTTCTGCCCTGTTCAAACTGGCCTTCGGGCCACCTGGGTGTGCTCGCGCGCCAGGAACTCGGTGCCCAGATTCGCTAGCCGAACCTCCGGAGTGCGGCAGCTCCTGCCCGAGATCGGGGCGGCTTCGGGGACTCGGACAGCCTGGCTGGAAATATCCAGCACCGGCTCGGCGTTGTTGCTCTCTCAGTAGAAGAGGGGGAGGTGTCGGGCCTGAAGCTGTTCCGCATGGAATCGACGAATAGCGGCATGACCGAGGTCATGCCGCGTCTTGCTGACGTCGAGGCGGATGTGCAGGGCCTCGTCGAGGCGCATATGGAGGCGCTGTTGGGCGTCCGGTTTCTGGCGAGCGAGTACAGCACCGGACCGGTCCACGGGGGCCGGATCGACTCGCTCGGCCTGGACGAGAACGGATCGCCGGTCATCGTCGAGTACAAGCGGGGCGTCGATGTCGGCGTCATCCACCAGGGCCTGTTCTACCTGGCGTGGCTGATGGACCACCGGGCCGAGTTCGAGCGCTTGGTCCGCGACCGGATCGGAGCGACGGCCGCGTGCCAGGTTCTGTGGAGCGGGCCGCGCCTGATTTGCATCGCCGGTGACTTCACGCGCTTCGACATACACGCCGTGCGCGAGCATCGGCGCTCGATCGACCTGGTCCGCTACCGGTTCTTCGGCAGCGACCTGCTCGGCCTGGAGACCGTGGCGTCCGTGAGCAGCGGCATGCAGGTGGCCCGCCGGACGCGCCGCAAAGCGGTTGCCAGGGCGGCGGCTGACGTCCAGGGTGCGGCGATGGTGGAACTGGCGGGCGCGGTCGACGAGGTCCTGCTCGGGCTCGGGGACGGCGTGAACCGCGTGGAGCGCAAGCAGTACCGGGCGTATCAGCGGCTGCGGAACTTCGCCTGCCTGTGCCCGCCGCAGCGCAGCAAGCTGCTGGTCTACCTCAAGGTCGACCCGAGGAACGTCGACCTGGTACCGGGTTTCACCCGGGACGTGTCGGGTCTCGGTCACCATGGGACGGGTGATCTGGAGGTGCAGCTTCGTACGCCGAGGGACGTGGAGCGGGCGCAGGATCTGTTCCGGGCGAGCTACGCGGCGGCGTGATCGCCTGCCGGCCTCTTGGCCATGGCCGCTTCGTGGCTGCTCTGTGGTCGTGGGGTGATGCCTTTCGACGTGCGGGTGGGGCGTGGCGGTGGACTATCAATGATGCGCGGGATCGCCAGTTTGGCTAACCGGCGATCCCGCGCTATGTTCCCTCGCTCTTGCGTGCCGATGATCAGCGTGAACGGCTGGCAGCCGCGTTGGCCTCGACCGCCGGGATGGCCGCCGGGCTGGTGAAGAGACTCGTCTTGTGTCCGGTGCCCGCGGTCTGGGGGCGGCGCAGTCCGGTGTCGTGGGCGAGGGTCTCGGAGAGGTCGGCCAGCAGTGAACTCGGGGTGTGCGGGGACGCGGTGACGGTCCAGGTGGGCCGGTCCCGGTCGGGGCCGGCCCAAATGGTCCAGGTGGCCAGGTTCTGGCTCGGGTGGTGCTGGGCGGTGAAGGCGTCGAAGCGGACGCCCGCGTCCCCGGCGGGGGAGGTCCAGCGGATCCAGCGCCCGTCCACGGTGTGCTTCCAGTCGGCGTCGGACAGCGGCCGTGTGGCCGCTGTGACCGTCTTCTCGTCCACCGGGGCACCGATGGTGGTGTCCCAGCCTTCGCCGTCGGCGAGGTGGTTCAGCAGCTCCTCCAGCACCGGGGCGGGGGTGGCGCCGGTCGCGGTGAGGACCCACATACGCTCGGAGACGGGGGTCTCGTAGGCGGCCACCGTCCATGCGGTCTCGTGGGCCGGGGTTTCGTGGACGCGCTCGATGCGCAGGGTCTGGGACTCGTGGATGGCGTGGGTCGTCTCGTCCGACCAGGTCCGCCACCGCTCGAACTCGCGGTGCGCGTCGAGGAAGGTGTCCAGGAGGGCGTCGTGGTCGCCGGCATCGGCTAGGTAGAGGGGGACGGTCTCCGGCCCCGGGCGGGAGGGTTCGGACTTGGCCGCGGTCACGTCGAAGACGGAGGGGGCTTCGATGGCGGCGTGTTCGGTGTCGGTCAGGGGCGCCGGACCGGGGCGCATCTCGGCCGCGTGGACCTTTTCGAAGGCGAGCAGGGCTTGGGCGGGGGAGTCGAAGGTGTCGGCGACCTGGCGCAGGTGGTCCTCGCCGTGCAGGTAGACGGACTTGCCGCCTGGGCCGAGGTAGGTGCCGACCGCGACGGTGGTGTGGCCGTCGTGGGCGTGGGCGTGGATGAGGAGCTGGCCGTGGCGGATGTCGTCGTGGATCTTCTGCGCTTGGTTGGAGACCTCGCGGATCTCGTTGCGGCTGCACCAGGGCATCGGGTAGTTGGCCCAGGTCCATTCCTCGTCCATGGCCTCCCGGAGTTGAGGGGTGATCTCGACGGCGATGCCCTCGGCGATCAGCTGTTTGGCGGCGTCCTCGGCCCAGTAGGGCTCCTCATGATCGATTCGGGCCAGGACCAGGACGTTGGTGGCGGCAACGTTCCAGTCGGCAGCCTCCAGAGCCATGAGAGCGACGCGGGCCTGGCTGCCGGTCAGGACGGCCTGCACGGCGCTGGGATGCGTGGGGTGGGTGTCGAGGCGGACGTGGGCGTCGATTTCGGGATTCACGTGGGGGATGTCGTCTCTTCTGCCGGTGGCTATCGGGTGGCTCGCGTGGCGCGGGCGGTGTGCGCGGCCGTGGTGGTCGGCGGGCCAGCGCGGGCGGGGGGCGCGGGTCGTTGAGGTTGGGTGGGGACCGGTTTGGTGGCGTGCTGCCAGCGGGTGCGGACGGCGGCGATGTCGGCGAGGGCGCGGCGGGCGCCGACGACGAGCTGGAAGGGGGTGTTGGCCGGGTCGGCGGCGTACGCCTCGATGCGTCGGCCAGCCTGATCGGCGGTGGCCAGAAGGGAGCGCTGCAGGGTGCGCTCGCCCCAGTACTCCAGGGAGCCGGTCGGTTCGGCCAGCAGGCAGAGCACGTCGCCGGGTTCGCTTCCGGCGTCTAGGAGGCCACGCTGTTGGGCCTCCCACAGCACGGTGACGGGGTCCACGCCCTCGCGGCGCCGCGCGAGGGCGGTCAGGCAGTGCCACAGGCCGGCGTGCAGGGGCAGGGTCAGGTCGTCGGGGAGCAGCCACCGGACCGAGTCGATGTCGGCAGGGTGGGCGGTGGCGGTCGCGAGTAGCCACTGCTCCTCCTCGACCGCCTCCTTGCGGTCGGGCGTGACGGGCGGTGGCGGGGCCGCGGTGCGGGGCAGCACTCCGGCACGCGGGGGGAAGCGGCTTGCGATGTCGTCCACGAGGGCGCCGAGGGTTTCGGCCTCCGTGAGCACCGTCTGGACGGGGTACGGGAGGGAGGCGTCGTGGACGGTCTGGACGAGGTGTTCGGCGGCCCTCTGTAAGCGGCGGCGGGCATGTTCGGCCTCCACCATGCGTGCGTAGGCCGGTGCGTGCCGAGGCCAGGGACAGACCTGGATGAGGGTATGCAGGTATGAGGCGGTCAGTCCGCGCGCTTGCCCACGTCCCGTGGAGAGCACTTGGTCGAGCCATTTGGTGTTCTTCGCGTGCTCGGCGGGGTCGGGCGGCGGAAGGGTACTGATCGCGGCGTACAGGGCGGTGTGCACGGCGGTGGAGAAGGAGTCGGCGGCGATACCGGTCACGTCGCCGAGACGGTGCGGATCGAGGAGGAGGGCCCCGAGGAGGGCCTGCTCGACGTGGAACACCGGCTGCGGCGGCGCAATCGCATCGAGGTGGTCTTTGTCGGGTTCGGGAGTGCGGGACATCAGGCGGCGAGGGTGAAGTCGTCGGGGTCGAGGGCGACGCCGAGGTGCGGGGCGAGGAGGTGGCCGGCCAGCAGCGGGGGCACGGCGTTGCCGATCTGGCCAAAGACCTGGCCCTTGTTGCCGGCCCAGGGATAGTCGGCGGGGAACGTCTGCAGGATGCCCGCCTCGCGGGCGGTGATCCGGATCGGCTCCGGCACGGCCGGTGAGTCTGTGGATTGCGTGGGCGCCGAGGCCGGGTCGGCGACCCAGGTGCACTCGTTCGCGCGGTGTCCGAAGAAGAGCGTGCCCGCCGGTTCATGGATGGACCGGATGGTGGCGTTGACCTGGTTGTTGCTGCGCAGCGACCAGGCCCAGCGATGGGCCTCGGCGGTGAACGTCGGCGCCGGGGCTCTGGCATCGCGGTTCTCGCGGGTGCGGTGCCGGGCCGCCCGTCCAGCTCCTTCGCGGCGGGACG
Organism: Streptomyces sp. NPDC056486; assembly: GCF_042795295.1. Taxonomy (NCBI): domain Bacteria; kingdom Bacillati; phylum Actinomycetota; class Actinomycetes; order Kitasatosporales; family Streptomycetaceae; genus Streptomyces; species Streptomyces sp. NPDC056486. The sequence continues at coordinate 4,526 of NZ_JBHTSF010000027.1, read as the reverse complement.
ATGGGACTACTCCGTCCGGGCGGGGCAACCAGGTCCCGCGCGCCCGGGCGTCGGACAGCGTCTTCCGGGAGCCTGAGGGGAAGGGTTCGGGCCCGCCGCCCGGTCCGCCGCCGGCGCAGACGGTGGGGACGGGGCGGTCAGTCGCGCCCCATCCCAGGGCCTCGGCCATGCTCACCCAGCGGTCGCGGCCCGGCCCGAACAGCGATTCCGGCTCGGCGACTTGAGCGTGCGTGGGGGTGGGAGGCTGCGCTGTACGGACCCGGGAGGCGAGGAGGATCGCCCGCCTGCGCGTCTGCGGGACGCCGAAGTCGGCGGCGTTGAGGATCCCGTACCAGACGGAGAAGCCCCAGGACCGGAGGATGGCCGCGTACTGCTTCCACAGCGGCAGCACGTCCGGCACTTCTTCCATGGCGACCCAGTCGGGCTCGCCGACTGTGTTCAGGGCGTACAGGTAGCGCATGGGCTCGGCCGCGAGCAGGGAGCGCTCGTCGCGGCAGGCGGCTAGGAGACGTTCGCGGGTGTCACGGCCGGCAGCGAGGTCCTCGACTGCCGCGTGCACCAGCGGCTGGTCGAGCAGGCCGAGACGTTTGCCGGCCATGCTCCACGCCTGGCACGGAGGCGAGGCGATCACGCCGTGGGTGCGGCCGACGAAGGGCCAGGTCGGATACATCGCCACGTCGGTGCGAAGGGTCAACTGGCCATCAGCCGCACGGGTCTTGCACGCCCACTTGTCCCACTCCAGGCCGATGTCGCGCACGCCGAGGACATGCAGGGCCCTGCTCCAGCCGCCCGGCCCCGCGAAGAGGTCGAGTATCACGTGGCCAGCCCGAAGTCGTCCTGCGTCAGAGCGTCGGCGTCCCCGCGGCACGCCCAGGGCGAGCAGCCGTCTGCGACGCCGGTCTCCAACTCGTCGGCCTCGTCCGCGCCGGTGGGCAGGGCGGCTCGTTCGGCGGCGGTGACGTGGTCGATCGGGGCCTGGCTCAGGGGGACGCGGGAGCGGTGCAGGAATGCCTCGCCGAGCAGTCGGTTGCCCGCTGCGTTGGCACGGGCATTGCCCTGCCGGATGGCGTCGTCGAATTCGACGACGTCCGCCCACTCGGACGGAGAGGTGTCCCTGATATGGCGCCACTGCGCATTTCCGTGGAACGGGCATCCAAGGCAACTCGATTTGGGTGTATCGGCAAGCCCGAGTGACGTCAGGTAGCGGACACAGTCGGCCCTGCTCCAGTTGAGGTCCAGGAGGGGATGTCTGTTGCGCATGTACTTGACGTCGGCGTCCTTGGCGCGGTGGAACTCATCGGTGGAGATTCCCACCCACTGCTCGACGAATACTCCCTTGGGGATGCGTGAGGGGTAGGGGTATCCGAGCAGTTCGCGCACCTTCTGCTTTATCGGTTTCACCTTATATTCGCCGGTGCACTGTCTTCGGGTCGTCCCGGGGCGCCCGTCCTGGTTGAGGATGTGGAGGGGCATGGATGCGAACCGGTGATCCGGGTTCAGGGCGTCGCTGCGAATGTTTCCGGCCGATACGCGTAGTACCGGGATTCCGGCGGGCTTGGCTATCTCCCGTTCCATGCGGTCAAGCTGGGTGTAGACCGCTTCGGGTTCCCAGCCGGTGTCGGCGAAAATCGCGTAGTCGACCCTTGGGAGAATGCCCTCGGCCGAGAGGGCGAGGAGGGTGCTGGATTGAACTCCCGCACCCAGGGAAAGGGCACGGAATTGAGGTTCATCTGAAATAGTCTGTCCTGGGTGTGGGGAATGGGGGCCGCCCACAGCGCGGCTGCGGGATCAGGCGGTCTCGGTGAATGGCGCGATAGAGGGCGGGGATGTGGTCGAGGAGGTCGGTGGCCGACTCGATGAACTGCTGTGGTGATGGACCGATGAGGACGACCCGTCCTGACGTGGCGTCGGCTGCGCGGCGCCGGTTCTCCACGGCGCGGGCGATGGCCGCGGTCAGTTCGGCGCCCGCGTCCTGGGCGGCCTTGGCGATCTGCGCGACTCGTTCGAGGAGCAGCAGATCAGCGGACGAGTGCTGCGGCGTGTGCTCGGCGAGGTCGAGGAACAACCGCCGTGCGCTGCCCGCGAGTTCGTGTGCGTCGGTGATCCGCGCGGTCAGCGTTGCTGTGTGGTCGGCGGCGGGGGTGCGCAGAGTCCGGTGCAGGGCGAGGGCGTCAGCTGTGATCCGGTCGAGGGTCTCGGCTGGGGGGAAGCGGTCAGGCACGGGTCTCCGTGGTGGTGTTCGGCGTCAGGGCCTGGGCGAACGCGGCAGTCAGTGCGGGGGCCTGGCCGGGATCGGTGGCCAGGGCGCGGACGAGGGGGGTGCCGATGACGACGGCGTCCACTAGCGGGGCGACGCGGGCTGCGAGGGCTGGGGTGGAGATCCCCACGCCCGAGACGACGGGCAGGGGGCTCGCGGCGCGCAGGCGCCCGGTGAAGGTGGCGAGCGCCGGGATGTCGAGCGGGCCGTGGTAGCCGGTGGGCGCCGTGCTCGCGGGCGCGTAGAGCCATCCCGACGCCCCGGCGGTCACCTGGGCGAGGTCGGTGTCAGCACGGTGGCGGGGGATCAGGCGCGGGGTGTGGAGGTTCGCGTCCTTCGCTGCGGCCTGCCACCGGGCTGTCTGGTGGTCGGGCAGATCGACGACCATCACGCCGGCGGCACCGGCCTCGGCGAACAGGCGGCCAGGTGTTCGGGATGCTGGCTGACGGGTTCCCAGTAGGTCATGACGACGGTCGGCCGCAGGCTGGCGGTGTGCTCGACCGTGCGGAGGGTGTGGTCGAGGACGTTCCCGCGTCGCAGGGCGCGGCGGTAGGCGGCCTGGATGACGGATCCGTCGAGGTGGGCGTCATGGTGGGCGAGGCCGACCTCGAACAGGCAGGCGCCTGCCTGCGCGATTTGGTCGAGATGACGGCGTTCGACGTGGGGCGGGTGGAGTCCGGCGGGAACGAACACGCCCAGCGCGCAGCGGGGTTGGGTGAGGAGGCTGTGGAGGGAGTCGTCGATGGCCAGAGGGGGGCCTTTCGCGCGGGTGGGCTGTCGCCGTAGGTCAGCGGTGGCGTGCGGCCGGTGAAGCCGGGGAGGCCACGGGAGCGGTGGCGCTCCGGCCGTGAGTGGCGCGCAGGCCGGGCGGGGTGTCCTTGGTGGGCCGGTGACTGAAGGCGGGCGGCGGCTCGTCGCGGGTGGGGAGGCCGTAGAGAGCGGCGTGTAGGGCCTGGGCGTAGGTCGTCACGGGTCCACCTCGCGAGCGGTGGTCGTACTGGGCTGCCGCTAGTCGGCGGACGCCGAAGTGGACGGTCACGTCACGGGGAGCGGCACCGGGGCGGATCTGATCGGCGAGGGCTTGGGCGAGGTCATGCGCGGTCGGGGTGTCGGAGGGCGTGGTATTTCCCATCGGGTGGCGGGGATCAGCGGGAGTGCCGACGTGTCGCAGGTGCGGCCGGTCCGCTCTGGGCGGCAGGTGCGGCTCGGCGGGGCGGGGCCGGGATGGCCTCCGGTGTGGGGATGTTGAGGCCGATCCGTACGCTGAGGCCGTCGGCGTACGCGTGGGTCTCTATACGGGTGACGACGCCGAGCAGGCTGTCTTTCTCCAGCCGGGCCGGCGGTTGGTAGGAGGAGCCGTCGGCCGCGAGGGCGAAGCCGTGCTGCTCCAGCAGGGAGCGGGCTGCGTCGGATCCGGCTGTCGCCGTCACCGTGTCGGCGGTGAACTGGACCTGAAGCTGCGGGGCGGGCAGCGGGCCATCCGGCATCCAGCGCGTCGTCCAGGAGAGGTCGACGAGATCGAGGGTGTGCGCGAGGAGTCCGTACATCGCGGTGCCGGCTCGCTCGTGCGCGTCCTGGGCTGTTCCCGGTGGGAGCAGATAGAGCGTGTGTCCGAGATGCCGGCGGGCGGTGAACCCGGCTTCGGTCAGCAGACGGTCGGCGTCTGGAATACGGCGGTTGAGGACGGCGAAGGTATGCCCGTCGTCGGTGGACCCGATGAACACATCGGGGATGTCTATGAAGGACATGGTTCTCCAGGGAGTGGCTGTGGAGCTCGGAGCGCGATTCGCTTCTCGGTGTTCAGGGGCATCGCTGCGTCGCGGATGATCAATCGCGATGACGTGTGGCGTCACTCGCCGTTGCTGACGCAGCCGGGGCGCGTTGTGCGGGTGTGGAGCGAGCGGGAGAGCAATCCGAACCGGCCGTAGTACTGGCCGAGTTGTCAGGCGCGTACTGGTTGGAGAGTTCGGCGCACGAGTCCCCGGAAGGCTGCCGGTGCGCCCTGCAGCGGCCAGGAGTGGACGGGTGGTCGGCTTCGTCCGGTGCCGGCCGCGATGACAGCGTTCGCCGGCGGAACGATCGGGGCGGCGGTGACATCGATCTGGTGAGAGTGGCAACCTGCCGCCACAGTTGACATGCCACAGAGCAGCAAGTTTGTGGCTGTCCCCGTGGAGGCCCGGCTGGAGAATATGCCAGGTTCACGGACACGGCGTGCCCCTGGTGTGAGGCTGAGTGTCTCCGGCCGCCGCCGCGCGGGTGCGGCGGCGGC